>JANNUM010000277.1:0-4640 GCA_031395235.1 Chloroflexota bacterium | reverse complement strand
GGCCGTCTGCGCATGCTGCGCGAGGGAATGGCGGCGAAAGTGCTCGCGGGATGAACCGGAATTCCAGGGGGGTTGCAGGGGGTTCTCCCCCTGCGATGGATCAGGCATGACGATCCAGAACCGCTTCGACACGATCTCGCCCATCGATAGCCGCTTCTACGGCGGCGATGCGGCGCTGTTCAAGTCGCTGCAGCCCTACCTCTCCGCTGCGGCGGCGGTCCGCTATCAGGCGCGCGTCGAGGGCGCGCTCGCGCAGGCGATGGCCGACGCCGGTATCTGTGACCGCGCCGTCGCCGACGCGATCTCACGCGCCGCGGACCGCGTGACGCCGCACGAGGTCGCCGAGGAGGAGACGAAGACGCGTCACGACGTGCGCGCACTGGTGAACGTCATCCGCGCGCAGGTACCCGACGAGGCGAAGCGGTTCGTACATCTCGGAGCGACGTCGTACGACATCGTCGACACCGCGAACGCGCTGCGCTACCGGGAGTGCGTCGAGCGCGTCGTCGTGCCCGCGCTCGGCGCGCTGGTGGCGCGCTGCATCTCCATCGCCGAGGCGGAGGCCGACACGCCGCAGATCGGGCGGACGCACGGTCGGCACGCCGAGCCGATCACCTTCGGCTTTGCGATGGCCGAATACGTCTCGCGTCTTGGCGACCGTGTCGAGTTCCTGCGCTCGGTCGCACGGCGCCTTCCGGGCAAATTGTCCGGCGCTGTCGGCGCGTACAGCGCGATGGGCCTGCTGACCGCGGACGCGCGCGCCCTCGAACGGCGCTTCCTCGCGGCGCTGGGCCTTCACCCGCGGTCGAGCTCGACGCAGATCGTCGAGCCGGAGGGCTGGACCGACCTCGCCCACGCCTGCGTCACCGCTCTCGGCGTCATGGCGAACCTCGCCGACGACATGCGCCAGCTGCAACGCACCGAGATCGGCGAGGTCGCGGAGTCGTTCGCCGCCGAGCAGGTCGGCTCGTCGACGATGCCGCATAAGCGGAACCCGGTGTCGTTCGAGAACGTGAAGTCGATCTGGAAGGCCATGGCGCCGCGCGTCATGACGACCTATCTCGACCAGATCAGCGAGCATCAACGCGATCTCACCAACTCCGCCTCGCAGCGTTTCCTCGGCGAGATCATCGCCGCGACCGCGTACGCCGCGGGGCGGATGGCCGACTCGCTCGAGGGCATCCGCGTCGATCGCGATCGCCTGAGGGCGAACCTCGCGATGTCGCGCGGCGCGATCGTCGCGGAGCCGCTCTACGTGCTGCTCGCGAAGTACGGCCATCCCGACGCGCACGAGGTCGTGCGGCGGCTCACGCTCGAGTCGGAGCGCGGCTCGCGCTCGGTGCTCGAGGTCGTGGCGCAGGACACGGAGCTGCGCGACTACCTCACGAAGTTCTCGCCCGAGGAGCGACGCATCCTCGAGCGCCCCGAGGACTACCGGGGGCTCGCGGCCGAGGTCGCGCGCGACGTCGCGACCACCTGGCGCGAGCGGTTAAAAGGAGTCCTGCCCGAGTGAGCACGCTCATGCACAGCGTGGTCCCCGGCGCGACGCTGTTCCGCCGTGGCAAGGTCCGCGACGTCTATGAGGCCGGCGGCGACCGCCTAGTCATCGTCGCGAGCGACCGGCTTTCGGCGTTCGACGACGTCCTGCCGACGCCGATACCCGACAAGGGCCGCGTGCTCACCGAGCTCTCCAGCTTCTGGTTCGACCGGACGGAGCGGGTCGTCCCGAATCATCTCGTGTCGACGAACATCGACGACCTCCCGGCGGTGTTCCGCGAGGTTCCCGAGCTCGATGGGCGTGCCGTGCTCGTGAAGCGCTGCGAGCGCATCGACGTCGAGTGCGTCGCGCGCGGCTACATCGCGGGGTCCGGCTGGACCGAGTACAGGGCGCTCGGAACGGTCGCGAGCGAAACGCTGCCGAAGGACCTCCAGGAGTCACAGCGCCTCGATGAACCGATCTTCACCCCGGCGACCAAGGCCGTGACCGGTCACGACGTGAACATCTCGCGCGCGCAGCTGTCGTCACTGGTCGGCAGCGAGCTCGCGAAGCAGCTCGAGCTGACGACACTCGAGCTCTACCGCAAGGCACACGCGTACGCGCTCGGCCGCGGTCTGATCCTCGCCGACACGAAGTTCGAGTTCGGCTTCTACGACGGCAAGCTCACGCTCATCGACGAGGCATTGACCCCCGACTCGTCGCGGTACTGGGATGCGGCGACGTACAAACCGGGCGGCTCGCCCCCCTCCTATGACAAGCAGTACGTGCGCGACTTCCTCGTCGGCACCGGATGGAACAAGGAGCCCCCGGCGCCGGCGCTCCCGGACGAGGTCGTCGCGGGCACGAGCCAGCGCTACCGCGAGTGCTACGGAAAGCTCACCGGCGAGGAGTGGTTCGGATGACGTTCACCGCGACGATCCGCGTGTTCCCGAAGTCTGAGGTGCGCGATCCGCAGGGCGAGGCCGTTCGCGGTGCGCTCCGATCGCTCGGGATGGCGGTGTCGGACGTACGGACCGGTAAGGAGATCGTCGTCACCTTCGAGGCCGCCGACGAGGCTGCGGCGCGCGAGGCCGTTCGCCTCATGGGCAACGAGCTTCTCGCGAATCCGGTGATCGAGGACTACACGTATGAGCTCGGGCAACTGACTTCGGGCGTGACGTGAGTCCGCCGGCGACCTACACATACGTCACGTTAGTGATGTATACTCACTCTCCGTGATGAAGCGGCTGCAGATCCTCATCGACGAAGACCTCGACGCGGAGCTCGAACGCCTTTCCAACAGCGAGGGCCGCTCAAAGGCGTCGCTCATACGCGAGTTCGTGCGCAAGCAGGTGAAGCCGTTGCCGCCTCTCGAGGCAGATCCCATCTGGCAGATGGCCGGTCGCTACTCGTTTGGACCAATCGATCCGAAGGAGATCGACGACATCGTGTATGGAGATCCCAGCGGCGACGCTGCGCCGCCACGCGCGCCGCGCAAGAGCCCGAGTGCTGCTCGGCGCTCCAGGCCCAAGTGATCTTCGTCGACACCGCGTTCTGGATGGCCTTAGGCGACCGACGGGATACGAATCATGCCCAGGCCAAGGCCCTGATGCGCCAACACGCCGCAGGACCGCTCGTCACGACCAATCACGTTCGCGGTGAGACGTGGACCCTCTTGCGCCGCCGTTCGGGTCATGGAGACGCCGTCGATTTCCTCGACCGCATTCAGCACTCTCCGAGGGTCCGCACGGTCTTCGTGACCGAGGACCTTGAAGACGACGCGATCAGATGGCTGCGCCGCCACGACGAGCGCTCCTATTCATTCGTCGATGCAGCGAGCTTCGCCGTGATGCGCTCACTTCGGATCACCGAGGCCCTTACGTTCGATCAGGACTTCGCCGTGGCCGGCTTCCGGATCGCAAGCGTGTCGAGCAAGCGATGAGGGTCGCCATCCTCCGCTACCCCGGTACGTGGAGCGAGCGCGATTTCCAGCACGCGCTCTCGCTCGTGCCGGGCGTCGAGAGCGACATCCTCTGGCACGAGGACGCCGACCTCGCGGGCTACGATGCCGCGGTCGTCCCGGGCGGCTTCACCTACGGCGACTACGTGCGCGCGGGCGCCATCGCGAAGCTGTCGCCCGCGACGCGCGCACTGCGCCGCTTCGCCGAGGCGGGCAAGCTCGTGCTCGGCTCGTGCAACGGCTTCCAGATCCTGTGCGAGGCCGGGCTCCTGCCCGGCGCGCTCGTACGCAACCGCGGCCTCGAGTTCCGCTGCGAGTGGGTCCACCTGCGCGTCGAGAGCGACCGGACGCCGTGGACCACCGGCCTGCGCGGCGCGATCCTCAGGATGCCGATCGCGCACGGGGAGGGCTGCTGGGTCGCCGATGACCAGACGCTGGCCGACGTCGAATCGCGCGGGCAGGTCGTATTCCGCTACACCGACGAGCGCGGCGGGGCGACGGCCGCGGCGAATCCCAACGGATCGCTCTCCAACATCGCGGGCGTCTGCAACGAGGGCCGCAACGTCGTGGGCCTCATGCCTCACCCGGAACGGTGCTCGGAGGCCCTCTTAGGGGGGACCGACGGGTATCGGGTCCTCGCCAATCTGGCTCCGGCTCTGGCAGGCACGGCTCCTGCGCTATATAGATAGGTATAGAGATGGACCTTTTCGAGAAGCAGGCCCAACTCCAGTCGCTCTTTCAGACGAGCCCGGTCGACGCTGCCTACGGCCAGGGCACCCCCGCTGCGCGCAAGCTGGCCGGCGCGTTCGCCGACCAGAGCGTCGGCCTCCTGCTCCACGACAAGGTCAAGACCAACGAGTTCTTCGATTACCAGGTCTACTTCGTTAGCGAGCTCTCGAAGACGCTGGAGACCGAGGGCCTCGACGTGGTGATCCTCAACCAGGCCTCGCTGCTCCAGCGCGCGCAGGTCATCCGCAGCTGGAGCCTCCTCTTCCAGCGCGACCAGCGGCGCCGGGTGCAGTGGGAGGCGCGCGCGGTCATGGAGTACCTCGAGTTCCAGAAGTACGACGACATCCAGAGCAAGGCGCTCGCGGAGCGCACCAAGGGCGAGCGTTTCGCGATCGACGCCGAGTACGTCTTCGCGCGTCTCGCGCGTCTGCGCGAATACACGCAGCTCCTCTCGGATCTCCGCCCGATCGAACG
>JANNUM010000260.1:0-1886 GCA_031395235.1 Chloroflexota bacterium | reverse complement strand
GCCGCCACCGCGGAGCCCTCGGCGGAGCCCTCGGCCGCTCCGGCGGACGCACGGGTGAACGTCCTGATCATCGGCGTTGACGCGGGTGTCGGCCGGCGGACGTTCCTGACCGACACGATGATCGTCGTCTCGCTCGATCCGCTCAACAAGACGGCGGCGATGCTCTCCATCCCGCGCGACGTCTACATCAACAAGCCCGGGACGTTCCAGGGAAAGATCAATGGCGCGTTCGCGTTCGGTGGGCCCGACCTAACGCGGAGAGTCGTCAACGACCTACTTGGGATCAGGATCCATTCCTACGCGCTGGTGAACTTCGAGGCATTCAACCGGATCGTCAACGGCGTCGGCGGCGTGATCGTCGACGTCCAGCGGCCGCTACGCGACGAGTCCTACCCGACGGCCGACTACGGTGTCGAGCGTTTGAACATCACCCCCGGTCCGCAGCTCATGTTCGGCGATACCGCGCTCAAGTACGCGCGGTCGCGCCACGACAGCAACGATTACAGCCGCGCCCGGCGCCAGCAGGACGTGCTCAGCGCACTGCGCGCGAAGCTGTCGCAGCCGCAGGCGCTGCGGGCGCTCCCCTCCCTGATGGATGGCGTCGGCACGACGATCGAGACCGACTTCGATCCGGCCAACGTCCTGCCGCTCGCGCGCACGGCGTCGGGCGTCGATAGCGCGGACATCACCAGCGACGTGCTGTACCCGTGCGGCGGCGACTACCCGCACTGCGAGCTGACCTTCGACAGCGAGGGCGGGTTCTACCTCGTCCCGGACTTCGCCAAGGTGCGCGACCTCGCGGCCTCCATCTTCTACGACCCGAAGGTGCGGCAGGAGGGCGCGCGCGTCGAGGTGCAGAACACCGGCGCGCTCAGTGGGGTGGCGAAACAGGTCGCGGACCGCCTCGAAGCACGCGCATTCGGCGTCAGCGCCATTACGAACGGCGCCTCAGCGCGATCCGCAGTCGTGCTCCGGAATCCCGGCAAGCGCTACACGGCCGAACAGCTGCGCACGCAGCTGGGGCTGCCGATCGAGACGGCCGGCGGACCCGGCGGACCCGACATCGTCGTCCGCATCGGGAACGACTTCAGGAGCTTCGCTAGCGACTCAGCTCGCTGACTTGTAGATCGGCGTGAGCCAGTCCCGGTAACGCGCGTCTTTGCCGCGCACCGCGTCGAAGTAGATCTTCGAGATGCGCTTCGTGATCGCTCCGACCTCGCCCGTTCCCACCTCGCGATGGTCGACGCTCGTGACCGGCCCGATCTGCACGCCGGTCCCGCACATGAACATCTCATCGCAGATGTAGAGCTCGGTGCGATCGATGCTTCGCACCTCGACCGGCAGGCCCAGGTCCGCGGCGATGCGCATCACGTTGCCGCGCACGATCCCCTCGAGGATGTTGTCGGTGGCCGGCGGGGTGATGAGCTTGCCGTCCCGCACGAGGAACAGGTTCGCGGCGCTGCCTTCCGACACGTGGCCTTCCTGCGTCAGGACGATCGCCTCGGCGAATCCGGCTTCCTCGGCCTCGCTCTTCGCCAGGGCAGCGTTCACGTACGAGCCGGTGATCTTGGCGCGCGCGGGGATCGCGTTGTCGTCGACCCGGCGCCAGGACGAGACGTGGCAGGCGATGCCCTTGTCGATCTCGATGTAGTTGCCGAACGGCACGGCGAACATGGTGAATCCGTCCTCGAGGTTGTGGAGGCGGACGCCGATCAGCGGGCTGGACTTGTAGGCGACCGGTCGGACGTAGGCGTCCTCGCGGTAACCGCACTTCCGGAGCAGGTCGACGGAGAGGGCGACGAGCTCGTCGACGGTGTGCGGGATGGAGATCCGCATGATCTTGCCGGAGCGCAGGAGCCTCGAGAAGTGCTCGCGCAGGTGGAGGC
>JANNUM010000226.1:0-2599 GCA_031395235.1 Chloroflexota bacterium | reverse complement strand
GCCACGCGCTCGCGGGCACTCGCGATCCCGGGGACGTTCGGAGGCCGCGTCGTCTCCGCGCCAATCATCGGGGAGATCGCCGCCGGTGAGCCGATCTACGCGCTCGAGGACAAGACCGAGACGATGTCCATTCCGGGCGAGCTCGCCGGTCGAGGCCGCGACACGTTCGTGTTGCGCGTCCGCGGCAAGTCGATGATCGACGACCACATCGACGACGGCGACTTCGTCGTCGTGCAGCAGCAGAACACCGCCCGGGACGGCGACATCATCGTCGCGCTGCTGGAAGACAACCGCGCGACGCTGAAGCGCTTCTTCAAGGAGAAGGATCGCGTGCGGCTGCAGCCCGCGAACGGCGCGATGCAGCCGATCTACACGCGCGACATCCAGATCCAAGGCAAAGTGATCGGTGTGATCCGCCGGCTGGCCTAACCTCTACGAGATGGAGCGTGGCGCGCATGAGCGTCGCCTTGATCACGAGTCCTTTGTCGGATCTGCCGCGCGCGCCGCGACCCGCCGCGGACGTGAAGGCTCCGGTGCGCCTTCTCCCTCGCTACGACGAGCTGCTAATCGGCTACGAACATCGCGACCGCGTGATCGCGGCCGAACATCGCGGCGCCGTGTACTCGAAGAACGCGATCGTCGAGGCTGTCTTCCTCGTCGATGGCTTCGTCGCCGGCACCTGGGCGCTCGAGGCCCAGAAGTCCGACGCTGTGGTGCACATCCGTCCCTTCGGCACGCTCGCACGTGCGGATCGCGCAGCAGCGACGGCGGAAGGCGAGCGGCTCGCACGCTTCGTGGCGCCAGACGCGAAGACGCATGGCGCGCGGATCGGATGAACATGATGGTGGCCGACCGCCGCGCGATCCTTCACTGCGATCTCGACGCCTTCTACGCGTCGGTCGAGCAGCGCGATCACCCGGAATATCGCGGCAAGCCGGTCATCGTCGGCGGTGGACCGAACGATCGCGGTGTCGTGGCCGCAGCCTCGTACGAGGCGCGCGCCTTCGGCATCCGCTCCGCGATGCCGCTACGCACCGCGGGGCGGCTGTGTCCCGACGGCATCTTCGTCCCGGGCGACGGTCGGCGATACGAGGAGGCCTCCGACGGTGTCATGGCGCTCTTCGCTGAGCGGACGCCGCTGGTGGAGCCGATCTCGCTTGACGAAGCGTTCCTCGACGTCACCGCGACCGAGCATCTGTTCGGCGGGGCGGAGATGATCGCGCGCGAGCTCAAACGCGCGGTGCGCGAGCAGCTTGGCCTGGTGCTGTCGGTCGGGGTCGCAACGAACAAGCTATGCGCGAAGATCGGATCGGACCTGCGAAAGCCAGACGGGCTGGTCGTCGTGCCCGCCGGCGGCGAGGCCGCGTTCCTCGCGCCACTCGAGCTCGGTCGTCTCTGGGGCGTCGGCCCCAAAACGCGCGAAGTGCTCGAAGGCTGGGGCTTGCGAACGATCGCCGAGCTCGCTGCCATGGACGTGAGCGTGCTCGAGGCGCGCCTCGGCGAGCACGGTCGCGACATCTGGGAGCGCGCCCATGGGATCGACGAGGGCGAGGTGGTCGGCGACGGGAGGACGCCCAAATCCGTTGGACACGCACACACGTTCGATCGCAACACACTCGAGAGCTCGACGATCGAGTCCATGCTGTTGGCCCTCGCCGAGGGCGTGGGGCGCCGGCTCCGGGCTCAGCAACTTCGCGGTCGCACCGTGACGCTGCAGCTACGCGTGGCGCCGTTCGAGACGCGCACGCGGCAACGCACGCTTGCGGAGCCGACGGACGACGACCTCAAGATCTTCGGCACCGCGCGTCAATTGTTGCGTGACGCCCTGACCGAAGACCGGCAGGGCGGCCGCACCAGTCCGGTGCGCCTTGTGGGTATCTCGGTTTCGGGCATCGAGGTCGGACGACAGCTCGGCCTCTTCGACCACGCGCGCGTCTCGCGGCTCAATGCCGCGCTCGACGCGGTGCGCGAGCGCTTCGGTGACGATGCGCTCGATCGCGCGAGCGCGCGCCTCCGCGAGCGGCGTCGTTTCTCGGACCGCAGGACGAAGAAAGCGACATGAGATGTCGACGGCGTGTGGATAACGTGCTTCGAACCTGTGGATGAACCTGTGGACAAGAACGTGGACAAAAACCCTTGTTGCTTCGTTTGAGGGTGCGGATGATGCGCCATGTCGCATCGGGGGAGGGGACGGAGTGCCAGACGACAAGATCGCCCAGGTGGCGATCGACTTCATCGCCTTCTGCTTCGAGCGAAAAGGTGCTGACTGGCCGGTCTTGTATGACGAGATGTGCTTCGTCGCCAGCAAACGGTTGTATCGGGGGCTCGGTTACGAGGAGCTGAAGGAGGCGGGTCTCGATTTCACGCTCGCGGGGCTCGCAAGGACCAGTCGATTGACGAATGAAGTGACGAAGCGCATGCGGCAGGGGGCCCCGGCGGCGACCTAGCGACTGACATAGGCCACACCGGCAGAGGCGGCGAGTGAAAGGAAGCGCACTCGCCGCCTCTTTTTGCGTCTCTGTCAGAATGGTGAGGCGCGAGGGGAGCACAAAACGCTTTCGCAGCGCATGGTCCCGTGGTGCAGCGGCCTAGCATACGT
>JANNUM010000203.1:0-2981 GCA_031395235.1 Chloroflexota bacterium | reverse complement strand
CGCGGTGAGCGTCGAATACGACCTGGAGGCCGGTCGCAGAGGCGAGCGGCACGGGCATGCGTCCCGCCTTCTCGCAGAGCTCACCGGCGCTGAAGACGGCGTGGTCGCGAACAACAACGCGGCGGCGGTGCTGCTCGCGCTCGCGGCCCTCGCCACGCGCAAAGAGGTCATCGTCGCGCGCGGCGAGCTGGTCGAGATCGGCGGAGGATTCCGCATCCCCGACGTCCTGCGGCGCTCCGGCGCGAAGCTCGTGGAGGTCGGCACGACCAATCGCACCTACGTTCGCGACTACGCGGCCGCGATCACCGCGCGCACCGGCGCGATCCTTCGCGTACATGCGAGCAACTTCAAGCTCACCGGGTTCGTCGCGCGTCCCGAGGACCGCTCGCTGGGATCGCTCGCGCGCGAGCGCGGGATCGCCTTCATCCACGATCTCGGCAGCGGCACGTTCCTCGACACGTCGCGCTTCGGTCTGGCGCGCGAGGAGACCGTCGCGGAGGCCGTCGCTGCGGGCGCGGACGTCGTCACGTTCAGCGGCGACAAGCTCCTCGGCGGTCCGCAGGCCGGTCTGGCGGTCGGACGGACCGCCGCGATCGCCGCCCTGCGCGCGCATCCGCTCATGCGCGCGATGAGACCGGACAAGCTCACGATCGCCGCGCTCGTGGCCACACTCGAGCTCTATCGCGACGGCCGCGCGGAGACCGAGCTGCCGGTGTGGCGGATGATCGCGGCGACGCCGGCCGCGCTGGCGAAGCGCGCTCGCGCGCTCGCGACGCAGCTCGCGAGCGGCGGCGTCGAATGCGAGGTCATCGAGACACGGTCCGCAGTCGGTGGCGGCTCGCTCCCCGAGGAGACGCAGCCTTCACGCGCGGTCGCCATCGGCGCTCGACATGGTCGTGCGAACGAGGTCGCTGCCCGGCTGCGCAAGGCCGACCCGCCGGTCGTCACGCGCGTCGTGGACGATCGCACGGCGCTCGATCTGCGGAGCGTCGCGCCGGAAGATGATGAGCTGCTGGCGCGGGCGGTCACCGCCGCGCTCGCGAAGGAGAGGTAGCGAATGGATCTGCGCAGCGTGTCCACCGAGAAGGCGCCCAAGGCGATCGGCCCGTACAGCCAGGCGATCGTGACCGGCGATCTCATCTTCACCGCGGGCCAGATCGGGCTCGATCCCGCGACCGGCGAGCTGGTCGGGGGTGAGATCAAGCTTCAGACCGCGCGGGTCCTCGACAATGTAGCGGCGGTGCTCGAAGCGGCCGGAAGCGGTCTCGACAAAGTGGTGAAGTGCACCGTCTTCCTCGCCGACTTCGCCGAATTCGCGGCGATGAACGAGGTGTACAGCCAGCGCTTCGGTCAACACCGGCCGGCGCGATCGACCGTCGGCACGAGCGCGTTGCCGCGCGGCGCCCGCATCGAGATCGAATGCATCGCCGTCCGCCGCTAGCCGACAACAAGGAACACTCACCGCTCCCGCCGGTCGCGACCGGCATCGCCCTCGGACTCTGGATCGCGCTGATGCTCGTCCTGGCCTTGGTTGTCGTTCCGGCGCTCTTCGGCATGTGCGCCCCGTCGCAGGCAGGCTCGGGTCCGTGACGAGCGAGGGGCCACAAAT
The DNA here is from genome assembly GCA_031395235.1 of Chloroflexota bacterium. Taxonomy (GTDB): domain Bacteria; phylum Chloroflexota; class Limnocylindria; order P2-11E; family P2-11E; genus CF-39. Next base: position 1,372 of record JANNUM010000203.1, on the reverse strand, counting down.
CCGCGTGGTGGGGACCGCGGGTCACGTCGATCACGGCAAATCGACACTTCTCACCGCGCTCACGGGCATGGATCCCGACCGGCTGCGTGAGGAGCGCGAGCGCGGTATGACCATCGACCTCGGCTTCGCCTGGGTCAACGTGCCGGGCGGCGGGGACATCGGGTTCGTGGACGTCCCGGGTCATCAGGACTTCATCCGCAACATGCTCGCGGGGATCGGCAGCATCGACGCCGTTCTCCTGGTCGTCGCGGCGGACGAAGGGGTCATGCCCCAGACCCGCGAGCACCTCGCGATCCTCGGGCTGCTCGGCATCGACCGCGGCGTCATCGCGCTCACCAAGCGCGACCTCGTCGACGATGAGTGGGCGGCGCTCGCCGTCGCCGACGTCCGCGCCGCGCTGCGCGGCACGGCGCTGGCGGACGCGCCGCTGGTCGAGGTCTCCTCGACGGCGCGCCGCGGGCTCGATGAGCTGCTGCTCGCGCTGGGTCGCGTGCTGGGGGAAGCGCCGGCGCGGCGCGATGTCGGTCGCCCGCGTCTCCCAGTCGATCGCTCGTTCACGATGTCCGGCTTCGGCACGGTCGTCACCGGTACGTTGCTCGACGGTTCGCTGACGATCGGCGACGAGATCGCGGTGCTTCCCGGCGATCGTCGAGGCCGTGTCCGGGGACTGCAGACGCACCGCCGGTCGCTCGACGTCGCGCGGCCCGGCAGCCGCGTCGCGGCGAACGTTTCCGGCGTCGACAAGCAGGACGTGTCGCGCGGCATGGTGCTGGCACGGCCGGGTTCGCTCGAGACGACGAACCTCCTCGCGGTGCGGCTCACGCTCCTTCCGAGCGCGAGCGCCGCGCTCGCGCATGACGAAGAGGTGAAGGTCCATGTCGGGACGGCGGAGACCATGGCGCGCGCCGCGCTTCTGGAAGGGCCGGCCATCGCCCCGGGCCAGACGGCCTGGGCGCAGCTGCGTCTTGCGGAGCCCGTGGCGGTCGCGGTGGGGGACCGTCTCGTGATCCGGCGACCGTCGCCATCCGAGACGATCGGCGGCGGCGCCGTCGCGGATCTCGCGATGGCGCGTCTGCGCCGCCGCGCGGAGACCGTCGCCGCGCTCGAGCGGCGCACCGCGCCGTCAGCCGCCTCACGCCTCCTTGCATCGCTGGACGTGCCGAGGACGCCGGGCGAGGCCGCGGAACGGAGCGGTCTGTCACCGGACGAACGCGACGCCGCGATCGCCGAGCTCGTTGCCGACGCTCGCGCCGTGCCCCTCGGCGATGCCCTGCTGTCACGCGACGCGTTCGAGTCGCTCGCAACACACGTCGAGCGCATCTGCGCGCAGGCGCACCGGAAGACGCCGCTGCGCGCGGGCGCGCCGCGCGAG
>JANNUM010000200.1:0-4487 GCA_031395235.1 Chloroflexota bacterium | reverse complement strand
GCCACGCTCTGCGCGAAGGGCCAAAGCGTGATCAGCAACGTCGAGCAGATCGACCGCGGGTACGAGGACCTCGACACGCGCCTCCGGGCGCTGGGCGCGAAGATCGAACGCGCGGCGTGACGCAGGGGGAGGGGCCCCTGTTTAGCGAGCGAAGCGAGCGTTTCGCGACCCACCTCGAATGCTCCCGGTGCGGCGAATACTTCCAGATCGACACGCTCCAGCAGACCTGCACTAGCGACGGTGGCCCGCTTCTCGTCCGCTACGACCTGATGAAAGTCCACGAGGCGATGCAGCGCGAGGTGCTTGCGCGGCGTCCCGCGACGCTCTGGCGGTACCAAGAGCTCCTGCCCATGGAGCATCCCGACCGCGTCGTGACGCTCGGCGAGCCGAATACGCCGCTCCTCGACGCGCGACGGATAGGGGCGGAGCTCGACATCCCCGGTCTGCGCGTGAAGGACGAGGGGCTGCTCCCGACCGGAACGTTCAAGGCGCGCGGTGCCGCGGTCGGCGTCACGCGCGCGCTCGAGCTCGGCGTGAGCACGATCGCGCTTCCGACCGCGGGCAACGCCGGCGCGGCTTGGGCCGCGTACGGAGCGCGCGCCGGCATCCGCGTCGTGGTCGTGATGCCCGACACGACGCCGCAGACGATCGTGCGCGAGACGGCGTCGTACGGCGCCGACGTGTATCTCGTGCCGGGGTCGATCGCGGACGCAGGTGCGGTCGTGAAGCGTGCCTGCGCGGAGCACGGCTGGTACGACGCGTCGACGCTCAAGGAGCCGTACCGCATCGAGGGCAAGAAGACGATGGGCTTCGAGCTCGCCGAGCAGCTCGAGTGGACGCTGCCCGACGTCATCGTCTACCCGACCGGCGGCGGTGTCGGCCTCATCGGGATGTGGAAGGGCTTCGCGGAGCTGCGCGAGATCGGCTGGATCGCGCGCGACGACATGCCGCGGTTCGTGGCGGCGCAGGCGACGGGCTGCGCGCCGATCGTGCGCGCCTTCGAGGAGGGCGCGAGCGAATCGCAGCCGTGGCCAGAACCGACGACCTTTGCCGCCGGCATCCGCGTGCCCAAGGCGCTGGGCGACTTCCTCGTTCTGCGCGCGCTGCGCGAGAGCGCGGGCGTCGCGCTCGCGGAGACCGACGACGAAACGCGCGACATGATGCGGCTCGTCGGCGCGATGGAGGGGATGTTGGTGTGTCCCGAGGGCGCGGCCGCGATCGCTGCTGCCGCGAAGCTGCGTCGTGACGGCTGGATCCGCGACAACGAGAACGTCGTCGTTTTCAACACCGGCAGCGGGCTGAAGTACGCGGAGTCCTTGCAGGGTGAAGCTGCGCGGCGGTTGGACGCGGGTGCGCTGCCGGATGAATAGCTCAGGGACGTGAGCGTGCGCGCGACTACACAGACCGGGCGTACCGCTCCAGCATCATCGGCCACCCTTCAGGCGACGCCATGCCCTCGCGGTATGCGGCGGCTTTCTCGCCGTGCCGCGAGAACGATCGATGTTCCAGCGCTACCCGCGTTCCGAGTGCTTCCTCGGTGAAACGCACCTCGACCTCGCTCGCCTTGGCCGGGTCCGGCTCGGGCGTACGGTCGAACGCGATCTGCCAGCTGAACACGAGCCTCCGCGGTGGCTCCCAGAGCAGCACGCGTCCCCAGTCGCATTCGAATCCATGCGGCCCGCGCTCGAAGCACGCGCCTCCCAGGCGCGGCTCGATGCCGATGTTCTGCAGGACGTCCCGCGACCACGTGTACTCGCGCGGCCACCAGCGCCCGAGATTCACGAATGCCGCGAAGGCGCGCTCCGGTGGGACCCGCACGAAAAGCTCGCGCGTCAGGACGTCCTCAGCCGCAACGGGCGCCACGGCACGACCCTACCTCAGTCCGCCCGATGGCGGCGCGCCTAACATCTCCCGCAGTGGACCTCGCGCCTGACATCCTCGCGCTCGTCGGGAACACGCCGCTGGTCCGACTCTCGCGCATCGGGCGAGGCCTGAAGCCGACGATCGTCGGCAAGCTCGAGCACCTCAATCCCGGTGGCTCGATCAAGGACCGCATCGGCCTGCGCATGATCGAGGATGCGGAGCGGCGCGGTCTGCTGAAACCGGGCGGGACGATCGTGGAGCCGACCAGCGGCAACACCGGCGTCGGTCTCGCGATGGCCGCGGCGATCAAGGGATACCGCGTCATCTGCACGATGGCCGACAAGCAGAGCCAGGAGAAGCGCGACCTGCTGCGTGCGTTCGGCGTCGAGGTCGTCGTGTGCCCGACCGCCGTACCGCCCGAATCGCCCGAGTCCTATTACAAGGTGGCCGAGCGGCTCGCGAAAGAGACGCCCGGCGGTTTCCTGCCGAATCAGTACTACAACCCGATGAATCCCGAGGCGCACTACAACACGACGGGCCCGGAGATCTGGGAGCAGACCGACGGGAAGGTGACGCACCTCGTCCTCGGCATCGGCACCGGTGGCACGGTGACCGGCGCGGGTCGGTACTTGAAGGAGCGCAACGCGGCCATCCAGATCATCGGCGCCGACCCGCAGGGCTCCCTGTACACCGGCGGCATCCATCCGTACAAGGTCGAAGGGATCGGCGAGGACTTCTACCCCGGCACGTTCGATCCGAAGCTCGTCGATCGCTGGCTGCGCGTGTCCGACCGCGATTCGTTCCTCACCGCGCGCCGACTCACGCGCGAGGAGGGGATCCTCGTCGGCGGCTCGTCCGGTACGGCGATGTGGGCCGCGCTCGAGATCGCCAGGGAGCTCGACGAGAGCGCGCTCATTCTTGTGCTCTTGGCCGACTCGGGCCGCTCGTACCTCTCAAAGATCTACAACGACGAATGGATGCGCCAGAACGGGTATCTCGAACGGTACCCAATGCAGGCGACCGTGCTCGACGTCGTGCGGGACCGGACGGGCACGCCCGGTCTGATCGTCGTGTCGAAGGACCAGAGCGTGCGCTCGGCCATCGACACGATGCAGCGCTACGGCATCTCGCAGATCCCGGTCGTCGCGAACGGCGAGGCCGTGCTGGTCACCGACATCGTCGGCAGCGTCCAGGAGACGACCATGCTCGACCGAGTCTTCCGCGAGCCGACGCTCGTCGACGAGCGCGTCGAGCGGCTGATGGAGGCGCCGTTCCCGGTGGTGCAGGCGAACGAGGACATCGAGCGCCTCTACGCGGAGCTGTCCGCCGGCGCGCCCGCGCTGCTCGCCGCGTCCGACGACCGGCCCGTGTCGATCATCACCAAGGCCGACCTGCTCGAGTTCGTCGCGCACCAGCGGCGGCGCGCGCGCTAGGCGGCCCGCTCCCGGTAGATCCGCCCTCTCACATCAGGCCGTGGACGATGCCCAGCAGCTCGTCCAATTCGAAGGGCTTCGCCAGGTAGCGCGTTACGCCGAGCTCGCGCGCGCGATCGGGCAGGTCGGTCGCGGCGCTGAGCAGCAGGATCGGCACGTCGGCCATCCCGCGCGCGCGCAGCGTCTTCAAGTTGTGGTCCGCCCCTCCGCGCGTGAGACGCAGGTCGAGCACCACGAGATCCGGTCGCCGATCGAGCTCAGCGTCGAGAGCGACCGAGTCGCTGACCGCGACCGGCGCGTAGCCCTCCGTCTCGAGGATGTCGGTCAGCAGCGACGCGATATCGCCGTCGTCTTCGACGACGAGCACGCGCCGACGTCGCTCGGTCTCTTCCCTCACAGCAACACGCTACGCCGCATACTCAACCGCGTGCCGACGCGTAAGCGCAAGCCCGGTTTCGATACCCTCGCCATCCACGCCGGCCAGGAGCCCGAGGGACTCACCGGGGCGGTGACCGTTCCGATCTTCCAGACGTCGACCTTCGCGCAGGTCGCGGTGGGGAAGAACAAGGGCTACGAGTACGCGCGGACCGGGAACCCGACCCGAACGGCGCTCGAGACGTGTCTCGCCGCACTCGAGGACGGGCGATGGGCGCTCGCTTTCGGCTCGGGCATGGCGGCGACCGACGCTATCGCGCACCTTCTCGCGGCCGGCGACCACGTCGTGATGGGCGACGACGTGTACGGCGGTACGTACCGGCTCTTCGTACGCGTCTTCGAGCAGCTCGGCATCGCGACAACGGCGGTGGACATGCGTCAACACGCGAGCGTTCGCAAGGCGATGCGCAAGAGCACGCGCCTGGTCTGGATCGAGTCGCCGACCAACCCGCTGCTCAAGGTGCTCGACATCCGGGCCCTGGCCGACATCGCGCATAAGGCGAAGGCCCTGGCCGTTGTGGACAACACTTTCGCCAGCCCCTACCTCCAGAACCCGCTCGCGCACGCCGCCGATCTGGTCCTTCATTCGACGACCAAGTACATCGGCGGGCACTCCGACGTGGTCGGCGGCGCCATCATCGGGAACGATCCCGCGCTGCGCGAGCGACTCGCCTTCTTGCAGAACGCCGTCGGTGGCGTGCCGGGACCGCTCGACGCCTGGCTCGTCCTCCGCGGCGCGAAGACGCTCGCGGTGCG
>JANNUM010000182.1:0-2637 GCA_031395235.1 Chloroflexota bacterium | reverse complement strand
GCCGACGCTCGCCCGCCTCTCCGGTCAACTGGGCGAGAGCGTGCCGCTCTTCGTCACGAGGCTCGGCGAGGACCAGAGCGAACCCCTCGACCTGCCGAACGACCTTTCGCTCTCGCCGGATCCGGTGGGCGAGCGCCAGATGCTCGATCTCTTGAATGAGGAGCGGGCCGCGGCCGGTCTCCGCGCGCTCATCTGGGATGACCGGCTCTTACCCGTGGCGCGGCAGCACTCCGAGGAGATGTTCCGGCTGAAGTACTTCGCGCATCAGTCGCCGGTGAGCGGTTCGCCGTTCGATCGCGTCAAGAACGCGGGGATCACGTACTCCCGCGCGGGCGAGAACCTGGCGTACGCGCAGTCCGTCTCGGTCGCCCACCGCGGTCTGATGCAGAGCCAAGGGCATCGCGAGAACATCCTGCGGCCCGAATTCACGCACATCGCGATCGGCGTCGTCTCTGCCGGCCCGTACGGCCGCATGTTCACGCAGGTGTTCGCGACGCCGTGACCGAGCAGGCCGCGGCCGTCGCGGCCCAGCCTCCGCAAACGCGGTTCGCAGCGCTCGAGGTGCCGGTCTTCCGCTGGTACTGGGTCGCGAGCTGGATCTCGAGCACCGGCGACGGCATGGAGAACGTGATCCGCAATGTCCTCATCGTGCAGCTGGCGGGCGCTGCGGCGCCGTTCTGGCTCGGGATGATGGTGTTCGCGCACTGGTTGCCGTTCACTCTGTTCTCTCTGTACGGGGGCGTCCTCGCCGATCGCCACGACAACCGCAAGGTGCAGCTCGTCGCACAGCTGCTGCTCATGGCCGCTGCGATCGGCGTCGCCTACGCCACGCTGGCGGGATTCGTCACCACCTGGTGGATCTTCGGGTTCCTGCTGCTGCATGGCTTCGCCGGCGCGATCGGTAACCCCGCGCAGCAGACGCTCATCCACGCGATGGTCGGTCCGTCGAAGCTGCTCTCCGCCGTCAGCCTGAACTCCACGGCGCGACACTTCTCGCAGGTCATCGGACCGGCGGTGGCTGGATTCATCGTCGTGGCCTTCGGACCGGGGACCGGGTTCCTCATCAACGCGCTTACCTTCGTTCCACTCCTCGTGCTGCTCGCGGTCATCCGCGTGCCGCGCGTGGGTGCGATGGTGCACGAGCCCCTCCTGGCGTCTCTGCGCAGCGGGCTCCGCTTCGTACGCGACCGCCCGCTCATCGCCGCGCTCATCAGCGTGGAGATGATCAGCGTCATCTTCATCGGTCATACGTTCAACTCGTTCCTCGTTCTGTTCGCGTACGACGTGCTGCACGTCGATGCGCTGGGTTACTCGTTCCTGCTCGTGGGCAGCGGGATCGGCGCGGTCGCTGCGGCGGTGTACCTCGCCTACGCGCGCGGCCGGCGCCACAGCGGGGTCTTCGTGGTCGTCGCCGCGATGACGGAGATGGCCGCGATCTTCCTGTTCGCGCTGTCGACGAGCTACGCCCTGTCGTTCCTGCTCCTCCTCGTGGTCGGCGCAGCTGCGGTGCTCACGCAGTCGCTCACGAACACGAAGATCCAGCTGTCCGCTCCGAACGAGATCCGTGGTCGCGTGATGGGCGCATATACGTTCGGCACGCAGGGCATGCGCGTGCTGAACGGTCCGATCCTGGGCGGCGCGGCGATCGCGTTCGGCGCTCCGGCCGCGGTGGCGGGCGCGGCCGCGACCGTTTTCGCGGCGCTGGCGGTGATCCTCGCCCGCGTGAAGCAGCTGCGGGAGCCCGGCCAGTCCTAATGGCGGGCCTGACGCTCGCCGATCTGGTCGTGAACGGCACGATGTCGCCCGAGATCGCGGCGACGCTTCGCGCCACCGCCCACGGGCGGCACTCCTTCCTCGTCGTAGCGATACCGCGGCTCGCCGGGAAGAGCACGGTGATGGCCGCGATGCTCGCTCACGCGCCGGAGGGTGCGCCGGTGAAGACGGTCGGAGATGACGGCGCCGATATCGACGCGCTCGCGGCGGCGAGCGCCGGCGGGTATCTCGTCGTCCCTGAGATCAGCGAGTACCCCGTCACGCCCGGATACATCTGGGGCGCGCCGGTGCGCCGTGTCTTCGCCCGGATCGGAGGGGACGTCGCCTTGGCGGCCGCGTTGCACGCGCCGGGGGCGGATGAGGCCGTCAAGGTCGTCTGCCGCGGCAATGGAGTGCCGGACGAGCAAGCGGCTCAGATCGCGCTCGTCGTGTACATCCGCTCGCTGGGCAGGGACTGGCGCCGGCCGACCGGTCGGCGGGTCGCGACCGCCCACGAGGTCGTTTCGGTCCGGGATGGCTGGCCGGAGACGCGCCTCCTGCACCGCTGGGACGAGCGAACGGATCGCTTCGAGACGCTCGCGCAATTTCGGCTCACCACCGCTCGCGGACCACGGCGGTAACATGGTGCTCAGACCGATATCCGAAAGAGGTGAAGCGATGATCGAGATGACACCCGTCGCGGCCGAGAAGCTCCGCGAGCTCCGCGGCACGGACCCGTCGCGCGCCTTCCTTCGGATGTATGTCGCGGGCAAGAGCTGCTGCTCTACGCAGTTCGGCCTCGCGTTCGACGCCACACCTGACGAGAAGGACACCGTGAGCGACGTCGCGGGCATCCCGCTCGCGGTCGATCCACTGAGCCAGCCG
>JANNUM010000171.1:0-7058 GCA_031395235.1 Chloroflexota bacterium | reverse complement strand
CGAAGGAGCGGGCGAAGGAAAAGGCGCCCGACTTCGCCAAGTCGCCGAAGCGGGCCGAAGAGCCTGCGTCTGATCGCGCCCAACGTGCCGAGGAGCGCGCCGGATCGCGCTCCACGGACGTTGTCGCGTGACGCCTTCAGGTTCTGGGCGAGCTTGTCGAGCATGAAGTCCCAGGACTTCTCTTCCCACTTCGCGCTGCCTGGCGCGCGATAGAGCGGCTTCTCGACGCGCCGCGAGCTCGTCGCGAGCTGCATCGCCGTAGCGCCCTTCGGACAGAGACGGCCCTCGTTGATCGGGCTGTCCGGGTCGCCCTCGATCTGCAGGAGCTCGGTCTTGCCGTTGGCGCCCTGCCGCGTGTACGCGATGAGTGAGCAGCCGACCGCGCAGTACGGGCAGACCGAGTGGACTTCCTTCGCGCCGGCGATGCGGAAAGCCATCTGCCGTTTCTTCGCAAGGCGAAGGTCGAAGCCCAGCGGGTTGACGAGCGGCGTGAGCGCGGTCGCACCGGCGCCGGCGGCGCCGAGCTTGAGGAACTGACGACGGGTAAGGTCGCTCACGTTCTTGACCGGCGTTCTATTCCTCGGCTCGCGTCCCGTCAAGTTCCGCCGGCGCTATCGTCCGCTTGTGAACGACTTCTTCTCCTCGCTCGCCAAGCGCTGGACCGAGGCCGCGCAGCGGCGCGGGGCTAGGATCGACGAGCCCACGCTCGACGGTGAGGTCGCGAACGAGATCCTCGAGCTCGCGCGCGTCGTCTCGCACACTCGGGAACGCCGGTTCGCTCCCCTCGCGACGTACACCGCGGGCGTTGCGGCGGAACGTTTGCGCGCTTCGAAAGGCACGCTCGACCCCGGCGTAGCCGCCGCCTACGTCCGCGAGGTGCGCGAGGCGCTCGAACGCGAGGCGCCGCCACAGTGACCGAGTCCATACCCGTACCCGCGGTGCTGCTGATCGGCGTTCGGCTCACGCTAGCCGCTGACGCCGGGGAGCTCTTCGCCGACGCCAAGGCGGTCGAGGCGGCCGGAGCGGATTCGCTCTGGATCGATGCCGCGGACGGCGATCCCTACGTCGCCCTCGCGGCGCTCGCCGCGGTGACCTGGCGGGTGCGGCTCGTCGCGCGCGGCGCGCCCGCAGATGTCGCGGCGCGCGAGACCTGCGCGCGCCTCGCGCGCGGACGCCTGGTCGTGGCGGAGGAAACATCGGATGAGAGCTGGACCGAGTCGCCGTTCCCACCGAGCCGCGCCGAATGGGACGTGCTGCGGAACGCGAGCCTCGCGGCGGGCCTGACCGGCGTCGTGCTGCCGAACGATCCGCGGCTCATCGACCTGCTGCGCAACCCCGACATCATCGAAGCGCGCGATGACCTGAAGTTGTCCTTCGGCTGATCCCGACCAAGGTCGGATCGGCGGCTAGGCCGGACTCGTCGCGACCCCACGGGCGGCAAAGAACCCCAGGTACGCCGTGATCGCGGCACTCGCGAGATGCAGGATGGTGTCCGGAGGATTGAGCGGCAGCTGCTCCACGATCGGAGCGATGAAGCTTGCGATCACGAGCACGCCGAACACGACCGCCATGGCCTTGTTGACGATCGTCATGTAGGCGGCCGACATGCTGCCCCAGATCAACACCGCTCCGAGCACAAGATGGGCGATGTTGTGAAGCGCGTTCACGGCGAAGATGCCAAGGAGAAGCCCCTCCGACGTGATGCCTGGGACGAAGCCGAGGATGCCGATCGCCACATAGAAGATGCCGAGTCCGAGCGTGATCTTCTGCAGCACAGGTAACCTCCCGCGTTGTTAGTCCGCCGGGATACTAGCCACTCATGCCGCGCGACGCCCCTCCCGCAGCTGCGTGCGCACCTGGCGCGGATCCGCGCTGGGCGCGATAAAGAGCGTGAGCATGATCCCGTAGTAGGGCAGGTGGCCCAGGAACTCCAGCCAACCGAAGACGGGAAGCGTCATCGTGAAGAGCACAGCGCCCACCGCCATGGCTGGACGCGTGAGCTGGCCGGAGACGATGACCAGGCCGATGACCAGCTCTACCAAGCCGGCGAGGTACACGAACTGGCCGTTCGACACTCCGAGCCCCGCGACGACGTTCAGGTACGGCCGATCGGTGAGAAGCGCGCCCGCGAGCGCGGGGTCCAGCAGCTTCTCGGTGAGAGCGCCGAAGGCGATGCCGACGCCCATGCAGACCCGCAGCAGCGTCAGCGCCACGGCGGGCGCCTCTTTCACAGGCAGCGCGCGCTGTTGCCGGAAGACACGGTCGATCGACAGCGCGCCGCGGCCGGTGATGAACAGGAAGATCGCCACGCCCAGGATGTGGATCTGCTCGAGGATCGACTCGAAGCTGAAGGGCACCATCGCCACGACCCCGAGCAGCGCGAGCGCGAGGGCGGCCACGCGCGTCGCGAAACCCACCACGAGGAGGATCCCGCACGCAGCCTCGACGGCCAGCAACGCGAAGCCGAACGCATCGCGCTCGACGTGCAGCGACGGCACGAAGAGCAGCCCGAGCACAGCCGCGGCGATGAGCGCCGGCCCCACATGCAAGCCGAGTACGAGCGGACCGAGCCACGCGAAGCGCTCGAGCGAGCGGAAGATGTGCGGCTCGCGCACCGTGCGCTGGACGAACACCGCGAAGGCGATCGCGAGCCCCGCGACCGCGAACGCGGCGATGACGGGCAGGGTGAGGAGCAACGAGTAATCGGTGGGATAACGGGACGAATCGATGAACCACTTGACGTGACGAGTTAGCGAGTCGAGCACCCCCGGCCTACTGCGGCGTGCGCGAAGCGCACACGCCAAGCAGATGAGCGCAGCGAAGCTGCGCGATTATGCCACCGGTGCTTGAAGACCGGCGAGGCGCGCCTGCCCCGAGTACACGTTGAACCGGTCGTCGCGCAGGAATCCGACGAGGGTGAGCCCGAAGCGCACCGCGGTCGCGACAGCGAGGCTCGACGGCGCGCCGACAGCGACGAGGATCGGGATGCCGGCGGCGACGGCCTTCTGCACGACCTCGTAGCCCGCGCGACCGCTCACGGCGAGGACCGAGGTCGAGAGCGGCAGCTGTCCGTCGAGGAAGGCGCGCCCGGCCACCTTGTCCACCGCGTTGTGCCGCCCGATGTCCTCGCGCAGCGTCACGAGCTCGCCCTCGGCGGTAAAGAGACCTGCGGCGTGAAGACCGCCGGTCGCATCGAACACGCGCTGTCCGCCGCGCAGCTGATGCGCGAGCGGCGGGAGCGTCGCCGCCTCTACGCGCGGGCCGTTCGCGAGCGGAGCGTGATCGTGCGCGAGCGACTCCACCGTCGTGGCGCCGCATACGCCGCAGGCGGAGGTCGCGAGGAATGACCGCTCGGGCCGTCGCCCCGTGCCGTCGCGCACGTGGATGTCGATCTGGTTCGATTCGACGAGGTCGTCGGCGAGGGGCACGCGAGCCTCGCGCTCGCCCGACTCGGCGCTGATGCGCACTCCCGTCACGTCCGCGAGCGAGCCGATCACATGCTCCGCGGAGAGCAGGCCGAACGCGAGCTCGATGTCGTTGCCCGGCGTGCGCATCACGATGCTCAGTGGCTCGCCGTTCAGCAGGAGCTGAAGAGGCTCTTCCGCGGCGACCGCGTCATCGACGTGCTCCCACGCGCGGCCACGCCAGCGCGAGATCGGGATCCGGGGCGCCTGCGGACGCGCCATGCGCCGATCGTACCGTCAGCGGTACGCGGCGGGCGCGTGACGCCACGTCGCCCAGGCGTCCGCGTCGTGGCTGGTGAACACGCGACTGAGGTCGCCGCCCGCGAGCAAGCGGATGAGCGCGAGCGACTCCTTTGCCGCCGTTTGATCCATGGCCGGGATCTCGCCGCGCTCGAGGTTGCTCCGCGTGAACGCCGCGTCACCGGTGAGCACGACGCGTCCCGTCTCCGCGAGGTCGACGACCAGTGATTGGTGCCCGGGCGCGTGACCCGGCGTGGGCACGACCTCCACGCCGCTCGCCACGCGGCTGCGGCCGCTGACCGGCAGGTAGCGCAGCTCGGCGATGTCCCAGTACACGCCCGGGAAATTCGGCTTGCCCTTCGCGAAGGCGAGATGCTCCGCCTGCACGACGAACGTCGCGCGCGGGAACGCGCCGTTGTTGCCGGCGTGATCGAAGTGCAGGTGACTGTTCACGACGATCGCGACGTCATCGGGCTTCACGCCGAGCGAGGCGAGCCGCGCGACGATCGCGTCCTCGCGCTCCATCATCACCTTCAGCCCGCTCTGCGGACCGAACGTCGCGTCGGGACGGTCGACATGCACCGGATGCAGGCCGGTGTCGAACACGACGTTGCCCTCAGGTGTGCGCAGCAGCGCCGACCAGACCGGTGCGACGACATGCTCGTCGCGCGCCTCGCCTTCCAGCCAGGGCTGGAACGCCGAGCGCGCGATGCCTACCGCGCCGGTGCGGAACAGGACGAGCTCGATCATCCGTGCCCGCCGTGCGCGAGGGCATGCCCCCGGCCCCGGACGATGAGCCAACGGTTCACCGGGAACGTCGCGGCAAACGCGACCGGCACGAGCAGCACAACGAGGTTGTCGACCGTTTCCATCACGACGATGGCGAACCCGAGCGCGCCGGAGACCAGCAGCCCGAGGACCTCGCCGATCGCGCAGCCGGTCAGGCAGTGACGGGTCGCGGCGAGGGCGAGACGTGTGGCGTCCGGCGCGGCATGGTGCGCATGGTTCATTCGCGGAGCAGCTCGTCCACCGCCGCGTAGGGGTCGATCGCGCGCTCGGCGACGCGCGCGATGGCGCTCTCGACGCGGTCCTCTCCGAGGCGATCGCGCAGGCGTCGCACCAGCGCTTCGCGCAGCAGCTCTTCGACCTCGGAGCGCGCGGCCGCGCGACGCCGCGCTTCGCGCTCGCCGCTCCCGGCGGCCCAGGCGCGATGCTTCGCGATCGCCGCGACCAGCTCATCGGTGCCCTCGCCCGTCGCCGCGACGGTGCGGACGATCGGTGGCTTCCACGCGATGCGCGGTGCGCCGAGCGTGAGCATCTGCGCGAGATCGCGCGCGGTCTCGTCCGCGCCGGGACGATCGGCCTTGTTCACGACGAGGACGTCGGCGATCTCTAGCACCCCGGCCTTGATGGCCTGGATGTCGTCCCCGAGACCGGGGACCGTGACGAGACAGACCGTGTCGGCGACGCGAACGACCTCGACCTCCTCCTGCCCCACTCCGACCGTCTCGACGAGCACGACGCCGTAACCAAGCGCGTCGAGGACGTTGACTATGCGCGACGTCGCGCGCGCAAGGCCGCCGGAGTGACCGCGGCTTGCCATGCTGCGGATGAACAGGCCTTCGTCGAGGAATCGCTCGCGCATGCGGATGCGGTCGCCGAGGATCGCACCACCACTGAACGGCGACGAAGGATCGACGGCGACGACCGCGACGCGGTCGGTGGTCGCGCGGTAGGCACCCGCGAGCCGGTTGACGAGCGTGCTCTTGCCGCCACCGGGCGGTCCCGTGATGCCGACGATCTCCGCATGACCGGTCAGCGGATACAGCATGCGCATCGCCTCCGCGGCACCGGGCTCGTCGTTCTCGACGACGGAGAGCAAACGCGCGATCGCACGTTTGTCGCCGCCCCGAGCGCGCTCCAGCAGATCGGACGCGGCGACGGTCACGAGGCCTGTCGCGCCAGATCCTTCGCGATGACGATGCGCTGCACCTCGCTGGTCCCCTCGCCGATCTCCATGAGGCGCGCGTCGCGCAGGATGCGTTCGACCGGATAGTCGCGCAGGTAGCCGTAGCCGCCCAGGATCTGCAGGCAGTCGTTCGCGGCACGGCTCGCGGCCTCGGTCGCATAGAGCTTCGCCTTCGACGCGGCCACGCTGAACGGTCTGCCACAGTCAGCGAGCGCCGCGGCGCGGTGCACGAGGAGGCGCCCGGCGTCGACCTGCGTCCGCGCCCGCGCGATCTTCCACTGGATCATCTCGAACTCCACGATCGGCCGGCCGAACTGCCGGCGCTCCTTCGCGTAGGCGATCGCGGTCTCCAGCGCGGCACGCCCGAGTCCGAGCGCGAGCGCGCCGATGCCGATGCGTCCCTTGTCGAGCACCTTCTTCACATCGCTATAGGCCTCGCCGTCCGCGCCGATGCGGTCACCCTCCGGCACGCGGCAGTCCTCGAGCACGAGCTGCGAGGTGTCCGAGGCGTGCAGCCCCATCTTCTTCTCGGTCTTTCCGGGTCTGAATCCTGGCGTCCCGCGCACGACGCCGAACGCCGACAGCTTTCGCTCGCCCGCGCCCGCGGTCACCACCGCGAATCCGGCAAGCGATCCGTTGGTGATGAACTGCTTCGTCCCGTTCAGGACGTAGCCGTCGCCTTCCCGAACTGCGCGGCTCTGCACCGCGATGGCGTCGGAGCCGGAGGACGGCTCGGTCAGCGCCCACGCGCCGAGGTATTCGCCACGCGCGAGCGGCGGGAGCCAGCGTCGCTTCTGCTCCTCGCTCGCCGCGACGAGAAGGTGCCCGATGCAGAGGCTGTTGTGCGCGGCGATGGTGAGCGCGATCGATCCGTCGGCCGCGCCGAGCTCCTCCATCACGAGCGCGATCGTGAGCGTGTCGAGGCCGGCGCCGCCGAGCTCCGCGGGTACCGCGAGGCCGGTGAGGCCAAGGCCCGCGAGCTCGGGCAGCAGCTCCATCGGGAACTCCCCGGCCTCGCTCCACTTCTCCGCGTTCGGCGCGATGCGGCCGCGCGCGAAGTCGCGCACGGCACCCTGGATCGCGAGCTGATCGTCGCGATAGTCGAATCGCACTAGTTCGTTGGCTGCGCGGACCGCACGGACGCGTCAAGCGTCGGCAACAGCTCGGCGACGAGCTTCTCGTCGGCCTCCATGATCCCGCGGTCGACTTCAAACGCCTTGCGCCGCGCCGCCGTGAGAAGCTGACGCTGATCCGCGGGAAGCGAGGCGAACGCGATGAGCCGTGCGCGGGTGAGGCGCTTGCGCTCCTCGATGTTGTCGATGCGCGTGAGCTCGCGGATCTGCGGCGTGAGCGCGCCGACGCGCGCGATCTCGCTCGGGACCGCC
>JANNUM010000103.1:0-4785 GCA_031395235.1 Chloroflexota bacterium | reverse complement strand
GCTCGAGCGCACGATCGCCGGTATCTCCGCGGCGTGCGTTGCTCTCGACGTTCCCGTGGTCTCGGGCAACGTGTCGCTGTACAACGCGACGCGCGGCGCGGACATCTGGCCGACCGCGGTGATCGGCGCGGTCGGGCACCTGGGCGACGTCACGCGCCACATCCCGGTCACGTCGGGCCGCCCCGGCGACGTCGTGATGCTGGCCGGCAGCGCATCCGTCGGTCTTGGCGCATCGGCGTACGGAGCATCGATCGACGTGCACGAGGGCCCAGTAGCGATCGACCTCGCGCTCGAGGCGCGCCTGCAGCGGTTCGTGCTCGCGGCCCACCAGTCCGGCGCCCTGCGGGCCGCGCACGACCGGGCGGAGGGCGGCCTTGCGGTCGCGCTTGCCGAGCTCGCCCTACGCGATCGGATCGGGATGAAGGTCACCCTCCCAGCGGTCCGCGGGATCGACAGGCGCGTGGCGCTCTTCGGTGAAGGTCCGTCGGGCGTCGTCCTCGTGCTTGGTCCATCGTTGGAGGCGCAGGTGCGTGCGCTCGCCTCCGAGCACGACGTTCCGGTGTGGACCCTCGGGACGATCGGTGGAGATCTGCTCGAGATCGCTCCGGTGCTGGGCCTGCCGATCGCGGCACTGGTCGATGCACACAGCAACGGGCTGGCGCGAGCGTTGGGGAGAGAGTCATAAACGAGCAGCGGGTGGTGGCCTAGATATGTGTGGCGTGTGCGGCATCTGGAGTCCGCGCGAGCAGGCGACCGCCGACCCGGCGGAGGCCGCTCGCCTGATGTTCTTCTCCTTATATGCGCTGCAGCACCGCGGTCAGGAGTCCGCGGGCATCGCCGCGACCGACGGCCGCGACCTGCGCGTCGTGCGGCGCATGGGCCTCGTCGGCCAGGTCTTCAGCGAGCCCGATCTCGGTGTGCTGACCGGCCGAGCCGCGATGGGACACACGCGCTACTCGACGACCGGGGCGTCGAAGATCCAGAACGCCCAGCCGTTCACCGTGCGGGCCGAGGAACTCGGCGAGCTCGCGATCGCGCACAACGGCAACTGCATCAACGCCCGTGAGGTTCGCGACTCGCTCGCGGACGATGGAGTGCATTTCGTCACCTCGTCCGACACGGAGGTCGTCGCGCAAGCGATCGTGTGCGCGCAGGGCACCTCGTGGGACGAGCGCATCGCCCACGCTCTGCCGACGCTCGTGGGGGCTTGGTCCCTCGTGCTACTGACCCCGACCGCGCTGTACGCCATCCGCGACCCGCTCGGCGTCCGGCCGCTCAGCCTGGGTCGCAAGGGCGGCTCGTGGCTCGTCGCGAGCGAGACGTGCGCGTTCGACACGATCGGCGCGCAGTTCGTGCGCGACGTCGCGCCGGGCGAGGTGCTGCGTATCGACGATCGCGGTCCCGTCACGATCGCGGACCTCTCGTCCCACGAGCGCCGCGGCCTGTGCATCTTCGAGCACGTGTACCTCGCCTCCGCGTCCAGCCGCCTCGGCGGTGTCTCGGTGTACGCGACCCGCGAGCGGATGGGCGAGATCCTCGCCGACGAGCACCCCGCGGAGGCTGATGCCGTGATCCCGGTCCCGGACAGCGCGATCCCGGCGGCCGTTGGATACGCGCGGCGTAGCGGCATCCCCTTCCACGAGGGACTCATCAAGAACCGCTACATCGGCCGCACCTTCATCCAGCCCACCGACGAGCTGCGCCGGCACAACGTCGCGCTCAAGTACAACGCGCTGTCCGACGTGCTCGAGGGCAAGCGCATCGTCGTCGTGGACGACTCGATCGTGCGCGGTAACACCAGCGGTCCGATCGTCGAGCTCCTTCGCCGCAACGGCGCGAAGGAAGTGCACATGCGCATCTGCTCGCCGCCGATCCAGCACCAGTGCTTCTTCGGCGTCGACATGGCGCGACGGAGCGAGCTCATCGGCGCTCGGCTTGACGTCGAGGGCATCCGTCGTCACATCGGCGCGGACACCCTCGGCTATCTCTCGCTCGCGGGGATGGTGAGCGCGACCGGCGGGACCCGCGAAGAGCACTGCACCGCGTGCTTTACCGGCGACTATCTCGTGCCGGTGCAGCTCGAGCTCGAGAAGAGCGTGCTCGAGAGGGAACCGGCGTGACCGAGCTCACGTACCGTGCGACGGGCGTCGACCCGACGCGCGCCGAGAGGTCGCTCGCGCAGGTGCGCGAGCGCATCGCGCGCACGAAGACGCCCGAGGTCATCGGCGACATCGGCTCGTTCGGCGGCCTCTTCGCCTCACCCGGTGCGGACCGGGTCCTCGTCGCGACGACCGACGGCGTCGGCACGAAGCTGGAGATCGCGCGTCTTCTGGATCGGCATGAGGTGGTCGGTACCGACCTCGTCCACCACTGCGTGAACGACGCGCTGGCCATGGGGGCGGAGCCGCTCTTCTTCCTTGATTACTTCTCGACGTCGCGGATCGATCCCGCGGTGTTCGCGCGCGTCGTCGGCGCGATGGCCGACGCGTGCGCCGCGCACGGCTGCGCGCTGCTCGGCGGCGAGACGGCGGAAATGCCGGGGATGTATGCCCCTGGTGCGTACGACGTGGCAGGGTTCCTCGTCGGCATGGTCGCGCGCGAGGCGGTCCTGCGCCCCGACTCGGTGCGCGAGGGCGATGCGTGCATCGGTCTACCGTCGAGCGGTCTTCACACCAACGGTTACACCCTCGCGCGCGCGATCGCGGCACGGATCGCCGGCGCGCAGGGCCGCGACGTGCGCGAGGCGCTGACGACGCCGCACCCTGAGCTCGGTGGACGGTCACTCGGCGACGCGCTTCTCGCGCCGCACACCAGCTATCTCGCGCCGTTCCGCGCGCTGCGCGCGTCGACGCACCTCCGCTCGATCGCGCATCTCACCGGCGGCGGCTGGGAGGGCAACCTCCCGCGCGCGCTACCCGCTGGGCTCGGTGCGGTGATCGACCGCCGCGCGTGGGACGTCCCGCCGATCTTCCGCGTCCTCGCGGAGCTCGGCACCGTGCCCGAGGTCGACCAGTGGGACACCTGGAACATGGGCATCGGGCTCGTCGTCATCGTCCCCGCATCAGATGCCGCCGCGGCGCTGCGCGTGGTCCCCGGCGCCGTGGCCATCGGTCGCGTGGAGGCCGCGAGCGGCCTGCGGCGAGTGCGCTGGGCATGATGCTCTCCGTCGGCGTCCTCGTGTCGGGCCGCGGCACGAACCTGCAGGCGATCCTTGACGCGTGCGCGAGCGGCAGCCTCGCGGCGCGCGTCGTTTTCGTGGCGTCGAATCGCGACGGCGTCCCTGCACTGATCCGAGCGAAGCGCGCGGGTGTGCCGTGCGCGGCGTTCACCGTCGAGGCCAACGGAACGCGCGCCGCGGCTCAGGGCGCGATGGCCGATGCGCTGGTGCGCGCCGGAACACGGCTCATCGTGCTCGCGGGATTCGACCATATCCTCACACCGGGTTTCTTCGTCAAGGTCGCGCGCGTGCCGATCATCAACGTGCATCCCGCGCTGCTGCCGCTGTTCGGAGGCAAGGGGATGCATGGGGACCGCGTGCATGAGGCCGTGCTTGCCGCGGGAGCGTTGGAGTCAGGCGTGACCGTGCACCGGGTACATCCCGACACGGTCGATCTTGGTGAGGTCGTCGTCCAGCGGCGCGTCCATGTCGAGCCGGGCGACGACGTTCCCGCTCTCTCCGCCCGCGTGCTCGCCGAGGAGCACAAGGCCATCGTCGACGCGATCCGGACCTTCGCCGCGTAGGCACGCCGCGTAGCACCGCCCTGCGGTGCGGCGGTCAGCGTCCGGTGATGAGCATCGAGATGGTCGCGAAGGTCGCGAGGTCCAGCGCGACGGCGCCGACGACGGCGACGACGACCCGCATGGAATGCATGGCCCATGAGGTTCCGTGCGACGCGGCCGCCGGTGCGATGGTCACGAAGCTGTAGTTCTGACGACGAAGACTGTGTCCTGCGCTCATGGCTTCCCCCAGCCCCCGCCTCGCCGACACCACATCGGTGAGGCCCACCCTGCCGCCTGTCACCCTGGACCCCGGGCGGCATGGCGGGCAATAGCCTCCCCCGAGCGAGTGGTACTGGTACTTCCGCACCTGCCCTGAACCATCACTGAATGAACTCGGACCATGCCGGACCCGATCTTCGAGCGCGATCACGATCGATTCGGATCTCGTCCGGCGCGGTGCCTTAAAGAGGCGGCGGCGCACCCGCGCACGTCGCGGGCTCGTGCGGAAGCAGCGGGTTGATCTGCAGGCGCAGCGTTCCGCCGCCGCCGCGCCAGGCGAGAGCCGCGGTCGCGACGTGGGAGCCCCATCCGTAGCGAGAGATCGCGCCCCCGCGCGCCAGTGCGTCACCGAGCGCCAGCGCATCGACGTCGACGAGGACCGCGCATCGCCACGACGCGCCGCCACCGACCGGACCACCGACGTCTTCGATCGGCGTGAGGAACGGCCAGATCGCGTCGGCTTCTGGAGCAACGCCGGCGGGAGCCACGTTCGGCTGCGGCAGCACGAAGAGCCGATGGAGTGCCGGCTGGTACGGCTGCGGCGTCGCCTGGGCCCAGTGGCTCGTTTGTAGCCACGAGAGGTCCTCGTAACCGCGGGCCAGCGCGGTGAGCTTCTCGCGCGTGGCGGAACGTTCGTACCGCTCGTCGTCGGGCTGACCTGTCGGGACCAGCGAGACGCGGACCTCGCGCGAGCCATTCGCGACGACAAGGATCAGCACCGTCGTGCCCTGCGCCGGTGGCGTCGTCCCCGGCAGCGCCGTTCGACCGAGGTTCGCGTCGCGCTCA
>JANNUM010000056.1:0-4792 GCA_031395235.1 Chloroflexota bacterium | reverse complement strand
GGAGGGGGAGGAGGAACAGTCGGCGCCAGCGCGAGGGCTGATTCGCCCAGACGATCGCGCGGATGGAGCGTGTCGTCGCGGGAGACCGCGTGTCGCGACGCAGCAGCTGGTCGATGAAATGGTCGTCGTTGCGCCGCGCCCTGCCGACAAGGAAGCGGCGCAGCATCGCGCCGGTCCCGTGGTCGTACGGACGAAGGAGCGCGCGACCGATGAGCGGGACGCAGTACAGCTTGTAGGCCCAGAGCATCGAGCGGCCAAGGCCGGCGGGCGCGACCAGCACGAGTCCCTCGACCGCCGCCGGTCGACGAAGCGCGATCTGAAGCGCGATGCCTCCGCCGAGCGAGTGCCCAAGGAAGACAGCGCGCTCGACGCCGAGCGTGCCGACGACGTGTAGGACGAGATCCGCTAGCTGAGTGAAGCGCGCGTCTGACTTACGCAGCGCCGGCGCCAGGCCAAAGCCAGGCAGCTCGATGACATGCGTCGTGTAGCCGAGGCCCCGCAGCGCACGTGCCTGCGGAGCGAGCGCTGACGCGGTCGCACCCATCCCTGGAAGCAGTACGGCGTGCGGTCCACTCCCCGGACCGCAGCTCTTGATGCGGATCCGGTAGCCCGCATGCTCGACGATCGACTCGCGCACCTCACCACTATGTACCCACAAAGAGGCCTTAAGGAGTCCGGCGGGTGAGGACCTCGGTCATCACCCGGGTGGGGGATTCGGTACAGTCGGGTGGTCAGCCGCCGCGTCCCAAGAATCGCGAGAGAGGGATCCTCATGGGCGTTTATCGGGCCGAGTACATCTGGATCGACGGCACCAAGCCGACCGCGAAGCTCCGTTCGAAGGGCAAGGTCGTGCCCGAAGGCCAGGAGCCGCCCATCTGGGGCTTTGACGGATCGAGCACGCAGCAGGCGCCCGGCGCGAACTCGGACTGCGTCCTGCGGCCGGTGTTCGTGTGTCCAGACCCGATCCGTGGCGGCAACAACAAGCTGGTGATGGCCGAGGTGCTCCTACCGGACATGACCCCGCACGCGACGAACACGCGCGCCGCCTGCGCCGCGATGGCGAAACTGCATTCGCGCGAAGAGGCCTGGTTCGGGATCGAGCAGGAGTACACGTTCTTCGACGGCGCCAAGCCCCTCGGATGGCCGGACAATGGTTTTCCCGCCCCGCAGGGCGGCTATTACTGCGGCGTCGGCGCGGACGAGGTGTTCGGCCGCGACGTCGTCGAGGCGCACCTCGACAACTGCATCCGCGCGGGCCTCGCGATCTGGGGCATCAACGCCGAGGTGATGCCCGCGCAGTGGGAGTTCCAGGTCGGCCCGCTGCCGGCGCCACTCATCGCCGACCAGCTGTGGGTCGCGCGCTGGCTCCTGTACCGCACCGGCGAGGACTACGGCGTGAGCGCGACGCTCTACCCGAAGCCGGTCAAGGGCGACTGGAACGGCGCCGGCGCGCACACGAACTTCTCCACCAAGGCGATGCGCGAGTCTTTCGGCGCGTGCGTCGCGGCGGCAGAGGCGCTCGGCACGCGACACGACCTGCACATCGCGAACTACGGCTACGGCATCGAGGAGCGGCTCACCGGGCTACACGAGACGTGCTCGTACAAGGAGTTCCGCTACGGCGTGAGCGACCGCGGTGCCTCGGTGCGCATCCCGTGGCAGGTCGCGAAAGACAAGAAGGGCTACATCGAGGATCGCCGGCCCAACGCGAACATGGATCCGTACGTCGCGACGCGTTTGATCATCGAGACGGTCTGTGGCGCGGGCGCGGCGAAGCGGACGTCGCGCGCGAAGCGCCCTGTCGCTCGTGGGGCGAAGCGAACAAGCTCGAGGCAAAAGAAGGCCGCGCGCTAGGAGCGCCCATCGGTCGCGGCCTGCGTTAGGTTTCTCGACGAAGGTGTAGGCGACGATCCATCTCCAGTGGGGAAGCAGCGGCCCGAGGTCTTTTTCGGGCGGCCGCGACCGGCAAGAGGAGCGCGGCACCGATCGCGGTGCGGAGGAAGACGAGGCTCGCCGGCGTCAGTTCACTGACCGCGATCTTGATGAGCAGGTAAGGGATGCCCCAGATGAGACCCATCGCCGCGAAGAGGATCCAGCCGCGTCGCGTCACCTGACCGTGTGCGTGGGCTCTTGGTCATCGATTCGCCTGGCGCAGTCGGAGACGGGCGCATGGCCGAGTTCGGCACGGAACTCGGTCTGCGCTATGAAAAGCACTACGGGCGTCCACGTGGAGAAGGTGTCACCCTCGCCGAGATTTGGCCCTTGTACTTCTCCGATCCCCACACAGCGCCCGCGATGCCGCCCATCGAGGACAGGGACGACCTGCGAAGTGAGACGATGAAGTCCGTGTCGGATCACTACGCGCGGGAGACGCTGCTACGTGGTCTGCCGCAGCTGGCGATACCGATCATCTTCGTGCATGGCGTCCTCGATCCGCTTCCTGCGAGCGCGAGCGTGGAGACGGCGGCCCTGATCCCGAAGGCGACGATCCACCTTCTCGAGGCGTGCGGCCACTTCCCATGGATCGAGTACCCCGGACGAATAGGGGAGATAGCGAAGGTCGCGATGCGCGGCTGACGTCCTCTCGGAAGCCTTATCTGCTTCTCATCGGGCGCCCGCGTCGCTCGAGGCTCGCGAAAGTCGTCGGCGTGCCGAGCATCTTGGCGATCCCATCGAAGACGGCGCCTTTGTCGATGGCGAGCGTCGGGGTGGCGATGTCGCCCTTCACCCGCGCGTGTCCGTGAAGCTCGACAGAGTCAATGGCTGTGATGTTCCCCGTGACCTCACCACTTACGACCGCCGATCCACAGTTGATGTCCGCGGTGATCTTGGCGTGCTCGCCGATGATGAGCAGGTCGTTCGTGGTGATGTTCCCTGTGAACGTGCCGTCGATCTGGACCGCGCCTTCGAAACGGAGCTTGCCATTGACCTGCGAGTCCGGGCCGAAGAGGGCATTCAGCATCTGGCCGGTGAATGTCCCGTCGACCTCGACTGTCCCTTCGAACTGCAGCTTGCGGTTCGCGTCTGACTGGCGCACGAGTTCGTCCGGCGCGGCGGCGACTGGCTGGGGCTTCTCGTCGGTGACGACGTCGGACCTGACTCCGGTGTTGAACATCTGATCGACCCCCTTCTCGCGGATGGGCGCTCTATCAGAACGCGGAGCGGTGGCCGCTGCTATGGGTCCCCGCGCCTGCCAGCCCGGCGAACAGCTGAATGGACGCGAGCGGCAGTAGCGCTCGCCTTGCGGGGCGCAATAACACTCGACCCTGTTCGCTTGGGAAAAGCCTCGCGGGGCGTGTAGGCGCGGAAGGCGCGAGAATCGGCGAGGGTCACGTCTGCGGTGGAGAATGCTGACGTGCTCGCTGCCCGTGTGAGACCTACACTCCCGCCGAAGTTACGCGGAGAGACGTCACGTGGGTAAGGGAAGGTGGCCCGTTATGGCGAAGCCGACGCGAGCGGACGCGGAGCTGATGCTGCAACTGGGGGGTCTGCTGCAGTCCGCTGAGCAATCGGATGCCCGCCGCTGGTTCTTCAAGGAGTTCAAGGCGAAGGATTTCGCCGAGTTCGACAAGAACTACCCACAAGGCAGCGACGAGCGGTGGAAGGTCTCGACGGTGCTTGGCTTCTTCGAGACGGCGGGCGTGCTGGTCTGGCATGGTCTCCTCAATGCTGACCTCTTCTTTGACCTGTCGTTCGGAATTGAGCCCGTCTATCAGAAGATCGCTCCGATCATCCCAGGCTGGCAGAAGCAGGCGAAGGCACCGGCGCTATGGGAGAACGTGCAGTGGCTGGCGGAGCGCGCGGAGACGTGGAACAAGACCGTGTGGAAGCCGAAGATGAAGGCCGTAAAGAAGAGCCGTCCACGGCGCTGATGTCCTGAGGGGCAGCCGCAGCGGGCGTCAATCAGGCGCATCGATGGACGAAGGTTCGAATCCTTCCTCCCCAGAAGGCCCCCGTATCTGGCACGCCAACGTTGCATCCTTCGCACACACAGAACGAAAGTCAGTCCGTGCATCCGAGCACACGCGCAAACACGGATGGCTCGGCGAACATCGCCACAGCGGTCGCTGCCAGAGCCAGCGCGCCGATCCCGATTCCAAGAACTGCGATCCGGCGAAGAGGATCGGATGAAGTAAGGGCATACGCGAGCGCAGCGAGCGCGGTCAGCCATGAGGTTCCGAGCACCAAGAGACTCCCGGGTCCTCCGCCCATCGCGCTACACGGATAACCCTGGTGGATCACCCAGAAATACCGCTCGCTATCTCCGGGCGTCCAGAGCCAGAGAAGCAGCGGCCCGCCGGTGGCGAAGATAGAGAGTGCGAAGCTTGCGACGGCCATGCTGAATGTGAGCTTGCCGCGGTTGCGCCGAAGCGCGACCAGAACACCGACGAGTGACGCCAGAATCATCAGAGCCAAGAGGACCTTCAGGCCTACGCCGCCACTCGACGAACCAGCCTTCGTTACGACGAGCCAGTAGCTGGCGGTGAGCATTCCAGAACGCTGCAAACGCAGCTCGAAGCGCTGGTGCGCGCATCTCCTGATTGTTTCGGCACCCGGCGCTTCGCGTCATCTCGCATCCGTCAGCGGACGAGGGTCGGCCGCGGGTCGGCCGCGGGGGAGTCGTTAGGAAGCACTTGACGCGTAGTCCGTTTCCTGGGATGCTGAGCACAAGATATGAAGATTTCTAGTGATTCAGGGGAGAGGTGGCAGGGGCTGCTGGGCTCCGACTACGTCGACCCACGCGATCTAAAGCCTTCCAGCCGGCTCCGAGCCTTTGCGGCCGCCTATCTCC
>JANNUM010000037.1:0-2483 GCA_031395235.1 Chloroflexota bacterium | reverse complement strand
GCGCGTCGTCTCCTGGAAGCTCGCCGCTGCCAGGAAGCTGCTCGTGTTGAGCGATGCCTTCGTCACGCCGAGCAGCACGGTCTGGGCCGTCGCCGGCTCGCCTCCCTCGGCGAGGACCCGGTTGTTGACCTCCTCGAACTCGAAGCGGTCGATGAGCTCGCTCGGCAGCAGCTCGGTGTCGCCGGCCGTGTCGACGGTCACCTTGCGCAGCATCTGGCGCACGATGATCTCGACGTGCTTGTCGGCGATGGTCACGCCCTGGGAGCGGTAGACCTTCTGAACCTCGGCCACCAGGAAGCGCTGAACGGTGTCCACGCCCTTGATCTGGAGCAGGTCCTTCGGGTTCATCGAACCCTCGGTGAGCGGGTCGCCGGCGAGCACCTGGTCCCCATCGGCCACCCGGAGGCGCGCGGAGTGTGGCACCGGGTACTCCCGGACGTCGACTTCCTCGGTGTGCAGCGTGAGCGTGTTTGCCTTCTTCGTGATGCGGCCGGCGGTCGGGGCCTTGACCTCCACGAGGTCGTCTCCCTCGCCGATACGCGCCATGAGCTGTCCCTCGCTCACCTCGTCGCCGTTCGCGACGAGGATCTCGTGCTGCGGGGTGAGCTTGAAGGTTGTGTCGTACGACTCGCGATGCGTGACGCGCACCGTGATCGGGCTGTCGCCGGACGCCGGCGGCACCTCGACCACGCCGTCGATCTCGGTCATCGTCGCCTGGCCCTTCGGGATACGCGCCTCGAAGAGCTCCTCGACGCGCGGGAGGCCCATCGTGATGTCCTTGCCCACGGCGGCGACACCACCGGTGTGGAACGTGCGCATCGTGAGCTGGGTGCCCGGCTCGCCGATGGACTGGGCGGCGATGATGCCCACCGCCTCGCCGACGTCCACGAGCTTGCCGCTCGCGAGGTTGCGTCCGTAGCAGGCGCGGCAGATGCCGTGCTTCGCGTGGCAGCCGAGCGGCGAGCGCAGGCGGACCCGCTTCACACCGGCCTCGGCGATGATCTTCGCGAGGACGTGGTCGACATCGTTGCCACGCTTCGCGATGACGGCGTCGGTCTTCGGATGATTGACGTCCTGCGCGAGCAGGCGGCCGAACATGCGGTCCTGGAACGGCTCGACGATGCCCCGCTCGTCGGCGCTCACGAAGATGCCGTCCTCATCACCACAGTCCTCGATGCGGACGATGACGTCCTGCGCCACGTCTACGAGGCGACGGGTGAGGTAGCCGGAGTCGGCGGTGCGGATGGCCGTGTCGGCCAGACCCTTGCGGCCACCGTGCGTGGAGATGAAGTACTCGAGGACCGTGAGGCCCTCGCGGAAGTTCGAGCGGATCGGCAAGTCGATGATCCGGCCCTGCGGGTCCGCGATGAGGCCGCGCATTCCGCCGATCTGACCCATCTGCTGCGTGTTACCGCGGGCGCCGGAGGTGGCCATCATATAGACGGAACCGCGGCGGTCGAGCGCGTCCATCATCGAGTGGATGACGGTGCTCGTCGCGTCGGTCCAGATCTTCACCGTCTTCTCGTAGCGCTCCTGCTCGCTGATGAGACCGCGCTGGAACTGTCGATCGATCTCGAGGACCTGGACCTCGGCGGCGTCGACCGTCGCCTTCTTGTTGGAGGGGATCGTGACGTCGTCGATGGAGATGGACACGCCCGCGTTCGTCGCGGCGGTGAAGCCAAGCGACTTGATGCGGTCGACGACCTCGGCGGTCATCTCGTTGCCGTGGCGCTCGAACACCGTCGTGACGATGTCGCGGATGGCGCTACGGTCGAGAGTCTTGTTCACGAAGCGCATGTCCTCGGGGAGGATCGCGTTGAACAGGACGCGGCCGACCGTCGTCTCGATGATCTTGCCGCCGAACGGGAACCGGATGGGCGTCTGGTACTTCACGAGGTCGAGGTCGAACGCCGACTGCACCTCGTTGAAATCACCGAAGATCTGCGCGTTGCCGTCGCTCGGGACCCTTGGCTCGAGCGTGAGCCAGTACGTGCCCAAGACCATGTCCTGGCGCGGCGTGACGACCGGCTGGCCGTCGGCGGGCTTCAGGATGTTGCGGGTCGAGAGCATGAGGTTCTTCGCCTCGGCCTGCGCTGCCGCGGAGAGCGGCACGTGCACGGCCATCTGGTCGCCGTCGAAGTCGGCGCCAAAGGCCTCGCAGACGAGCGGGTGGATCTAGATCGCGTTGCCTTCGATCAGCTTGGGCATGAACGCCTGGATACCCAGGCGGTGCAGCGTGGGCGCGCGGTTCAGGAGGACCGGGTGGTCCTTGATGACCTCCTCGAGGACGTCCCACACCTCGGGTGACACGCGCTCGACGTAGCGCTTGGCGCTCTTGATGTTGTGCGCGAGGCCGCGCTCGACGAGCTGGCGCATGACGAACGGCTTGAACAGCTCGAGCGCCATCTTCTTCGGCAGCCCGCATTCGTGGAGCTTCAGGTCGTTGCCGACGACGATGACCGAGCGGCCGGAGTAGTCGACGC
>JANNUM010000022.1:0-21892 GCA_031395235.1 Chloroflexota bacterium | reverse complement strand
TCGTCGAGCAGCGAGGCCGATGCCGTCGCGCTGTGGTCGAGCTTCATACCGTTCGCGAACGGGGCGGGAAGCAGGACCGGCTTGCGATCGGTGAGCAGGTACACATCTGCCTCGATGCGATCGTCGGCGGCCTTGCCGGTGCCCAGGATGCGCAGCGGGACCCAGGGGTTGTTCGTCGGCATCGTGATGTGGACCGGCGTGCCGTCGCCGATGTTCTGGCCCTTCGCCTTCGCCGCATCGGCGTCGAAGATCGCGGCCATGAAGATCGGGCTGCGCGCCGCGTAGAAGTCGAGGATCTCGGGTGCGTCCGGCGGGAGACGGAAGCCGTGCTCGGTGGCCCAGCGTCCGACGGCCTCGCCGCCGCCCCTCAGGACGGTGATGTCGAGCGCGTCGATCTTCACCTGCATCAGTACCTGTGCGTCCTCACGAGCGGCGCCTGCGAGCGCCGCGGTCGGGAATTGGCCTCGCTTTGCGAAGACCTCCGTCTCGCGGATGAGGCGCTGGAGGGTCCAGTCGCCGCCCTTCTCGACCAAAGTCGGAACAGCGGGGAGCGGAATAAGCGAGCCGAACTGCCCGCTGCCGCCCTGGAACTTGAACGAAGTGACGTAATGCTCGATGCCGTCGTGATACCCGGCGAACGTGGTGGTGCGGAGCAGGTTGACCGCGCCGTTGGGGCCGATCAGGCCCGCGCAGGCGGCGGCCGGCTGGGTTGTGCCGATGAGCGCGGCGACGAGGACTGCCGCGCCAGCGATGAACCGTCTCATACCGTTGTCCTCCTTCCGGCTATGACCGGATGGCGGTATGACGCCAGGCCTGCCGGAAGGTTCCCCTGCTCTACCGCGAGCTGGATGGGTCCGGCGGCAATGCGAAGCCGATCCTGCTCCCGGTGCCGAGCGCGCTCTCGGCCCACACGCGACCGCCGTGGGCCTCCACGATCAGCCGGGCGATGTAGAGACCGAGCCCGAAGCCACCAGGATCAGCCTCCCCTCGCGCGACGCGGGAGAACCGCTGGAACAGCCCTGGCAGCTCGTCGACCGGGATGCCCGCGCCGTGGTCGATCACATTGACCACGGCCTCGTCGGCGGCCTGTCGCACCTCAAGTTCCACGCGGGCGTCCGCCGGCGAGTACTTGAGGGCGTTTTGGAGGAGGTTCAGCAGCACGCGCTCGATCCGCATGGCGTCGGCGGAGACGAGCGGTCCAGGCGCTGGGGCGAGGACCCGGATGCGCTGGCGCTCTTTCACGGACGGTAACTGGGCGACGACCTCGGCGGCGAGTCGCGAGAGGTCGATCGGCGTCCGGTGAAGCAGCAAGGCGCCGGACTCGAGCTGACTCGACTCGAGCAGGTCTTCGATCATGGCGCTCATGCGCCGGGTGTTCGCAACGATAGCCGCCAGGCTTCCGACGTCTGCGCTATCGCTGTTCCCCTTCCGCTGCGATCGGCGCTGCAGCGCTTGCGCTTGCCCCTGCACCGCAGTCAGCGGGGACCGCAGATCGTGGGCGATGAGCGCGACGTAATCCCGCTTGGCCTCCTCTGCGCGCTGCTCGAGGCTGCGGTCGCGGATCTCCAGGACCGCGCCGAGGCGCTTCCCACCAATTTCCAGCAGACCGATGTCGCATTGCACCGGGAGGAACGTTCCGTCCTTGCGAACGAAGTCGGCTCGGTGACCACGCATCGGTGTGCGAATGATGAGCGCGGTGTCGACGGCGCAGTCCTCGATCGGGAACGGGCGACCATCGGGATGGTGGTGGTGGACCGCAAGGTGAAGCGGTGCGTGCGCGATCTCCGCCAATGTGTAGCCGAACAGCGCCTCCGCGGCGGGATTGACGAAGATCGGATAAGCCCGGCTGTCGACAAGGAACAACGCCGAGGTCACGGTGTCGGTAATGGATCGTAGGAGCTGGTACTCCTCCTGGAGTCCCTGCTCCTTCTGGTCACGGCCCTCCAGCAGCAGCCGCAGCGCCGAAGCGAGCGAAGTCTGCGCTTCCGCCTGCGCGCTCGCCTCCAAACCAGCCGTCAGCAGCCGGCGGTTCGCCTCTCGCAGATCGTCGCGCTTGGCCTGATCGCGCGGCAGCGGCGCACGCCCTGCGGGCCTCGGGACGTCGCGCTTACGTCCCGCCATCGTCGGCTCCCCGACGGATTCGCACGCTCACGCGCCTTTGCGGCTCGGTCGCGCACCTTTGCCGCTCGGTCGCGTCGTCGGGCGATCGGCGGAGTCGTCCCGCCGCCGGGCAACTCCGGTGATGATGTCGGTGTAGTCGGTCAGCGCCCTGCCGAGGACCAGGCCGTGCTCACCGACCTCGTACGCCCGCAGCTCGGTGCTGTGCTTGCTGCCCCGCATCTTGACCACGGTCATCACCTTCGTGAGGTGTGCATCGAGCTCGACGTACCGCTGCAGGATGATGTTGTCGCTCAGGAAGGACACCAGGTTCGGGCTGAGGTTGAGGTCGGTGAACGAATTCGGCACCTCGGCGGTCATGACCACGGTCACGCCGGAACCGGTGAGCGAGCCCACCATGCGGTAGAGGGACTCTCGGAAGTCCTCGCGGAAGGTGGGCGCGAGCGCCAGCTCGAAGCCCGCCAATGAGTCGACAACGAGTCGCTGCGCGTGCACTCGCGCGACCGCGCTCTGGATCTCCAGGAGCGCCTCGTCCACCGAAAGGTCAAGGGGCCGAAGGTAGATCACCTCGAGCAGGCCCGCGGCCACCATCGCCCCCAGGTCTGGGCCGAGCGCCTTGGCACGTTCGAGGTATTCCTTGGGATGCTCCTCGAACACCGCGATGACCGCCGGCTCTTTGTTGCTCAGGCCGGCGGCTACGAACTGCATCGCCAGCGCGGTCTTGCCGGAGCCGGCGGGGCCGACAACGAGGACCGATCCCGACGACGGGATGCCCCCGCCGAGCATCTTGTCCAGCTCGGGCACGCCCATCGAAAGGCGCCGCTTGCGCTTTGCGCGGCCGCTCTGTGCGCCGCGTTTGAGGATGCGTGGGAAGACTTGAATTCCGTCATCGGTGACGCGCATCGTGTGCAGCCCCGGCAGGGGCGCCAGCCCGCGCATCTTCACCACCCGGAGCTTCCGCACGATGGAGTTGCGGTCGATGCTCTGGTGGAGCCAGATGATTCCGTCGGACACCGTGAACACCGGGTCGTTCGCCGCTTCCTGGGCTTCGTACTCGCCCACCAGGAACGTCGTGGCTTGCCACGTCGCGAGGTGCAGCGCAAGCCGGTGGAGAAAGCTCGAGATGTCGTGCTCGCCGGAGGCCGCTCGCATCACCGTGCGGAAGGAGTCCACGACGACGATGCCTGGACTGGTCCGCTCGACCTCGCTGACGATGGCCTCCAGCACCTTGTCGAGGTTCTGCGCCATCGCGATCTCGCTCAGGTTCACGAATCTGACGACGCGGTCGATCTTGTCGGGGTCGAAGAACGTGAACTGCTGCTGGTAACGGAGCATCTTGATCAGCGGCTCGCCCAGCACGGTGAAATGGATGGCTGGCCGCTCCACCGTGGCGAGGCCGAACATGGTCTGCTGCGCCAGGGTCGTCTTGCCAGTTCCCGGGGCCCCGGCGATGAGGGTGAGGCTGTACTCGGGTAATCCGCCACCCAGAACTTCATCCAAGCCGGTCACCCCGGTGGGCAAGCGATTGATCGGGACCACTCGTCGGCTCGACGTGTGGTTCACGCGTGTTTCTCCCTACGCTCGAGGCTTGGCGCTCCGAGCGGCGCGTCCGGCCAACGCTGGCGGATGAGGTTGCCGGTCAGATCGTCGCCGATGAACCTCGCGAGCAACGCGATCACATGAGCGAGAAACGCCACGAGGGCGTCGTGCGCTGCGTCCGTTTCGCGCAGACCTTCGAGATAGACAGCGGATGTTCCCACCCGAAACCCCTCGAGGACGGGATACTCGGCCCGAGCGAGGTACAGCGCTCGTCCGAGGAGCGCGCGGTAACCGTCCGAGGAGACCAGCAAGGTCATGCCGGCAGACAGCTTCGTGGCGACACGCTGGGCCGCCTCCAGTGGCGTCCTAACGTCGGGGCGGGCGTCCATCTCTTGCGCCCAGAGCCATCGCGCCAACTCCTGGTGCGCCGGAGTCACCATGATGGACCGCCTCTCGATGACATCGGGACAACTGTATCTCGGAGAATGTGCGGCGCAGAGCATCCCGAAGTAGGTCGGTGCCTCGAACGACAGGAAGTTGCCGCGCCAGCGGTCGGCGATTGCGCCGTGGAGCAACAACATCTGCCAGAAGCTGTCGGCCTTCGCCTCGGCGACGAACGCTGTCGAAGCGCAGCAGCTCACCGAGCGCGTCGCGCTTCACAAGATCCACGACGCGGTCGTCGAATTCCTTCGATGCCGGGCTGAACCCATACGGTCCTTCGGGGCATGCGCGTGTCCGTGGTCGCACGACGCGATGAGCGCGACGCGTTTGCCTGACGCCTCGACGGCCTTCGCGATCGCGCGACCGGCGGTCACCTGCGCGTTCCACGGGAGGTCGCGTGCCGGCGCGACCATCACGATCGGCTTCGGCGGGTCGTCACGGCCCGCCCATGAAGTGCAGCGGCACCTGCGTGCCCCAGTCCATCGGGAACACCGCCGCCGCGGTGTCGTTCGCGCCGAAGCTGACGGCCGCGATCGGGACGCCCGCCTCGCCGACGGCGACCGCGACGGCGATCGCGAGGTCGCGGTCCAGCGGCACGCGCATAGCGATGGGCGCCGCGCCGCCCTCCAGCGCTCCCGCCATCGTGCCCGCCAGGACGACGGCCATTCCGCGCTCGACGTGGATGTTGTGGGGCGTGAGCACGACGGAGACGTCGGGCGACGCCGCGGTGAAGCGGCGACCGAGCTCCTCGATGGGCGGCGCGCGTCTTCGCCGCGCGGTCACGCTCTTCCGGCTTGCACCACTCCGCGATGGCCATGCTGCCGTGCGGCGCGATCGCCGCGAAGACCAGCGCCAAGGCTCAGCTCAAGCGCGCGGTGACCATCGCAAGGATGATCACAGTGCCGATCACGACCTGAACGCGGCCCACCGTACGGATCCGCGCCACGATGGATCCGGCTTCCGCGGCGGCGGCCGCGTCGCCTGCGGCGGCTTTCGGACCCAGCGTGAGCATCCGCTGCGTCCAGGGGACGACCGTGACGCGGACCAGCACGTACAGCCCGACCGCTAGGAGGATCCCAAGGAGGATGACCACCGCCCAGCGCGAGCCGAGCGGCTCCCGAAGCTGCTCGATCCGCCCTGACGCGAACAGGTTCAGAAAGCCCGTGACGATCGTCAGCTCCGCGACCCGGAGGATGTAGAAGATCTGGCGCGGCGCCAGCTGCGCCATGACCGGCCCGCGCGCCGGCGGTGGTGCGGCGAGGAGGGCCGGCAGCTGGACGAGCAGCGTGTAGAAGCCACCGCCGATCCACAGGATGCCCGCGAGAACGTGCAGGAACTGGGTGGTCAGGCGGAAGAGATCATCCATGAGCCGGGATAATGACAGGTGATGGCCACGAAGACCGATTACTACGAGCTTCTCGGCGTGCCGCGGACCGCGACGGCGGATCAGATCCGCAGCGCGTACCGGAGGCTCGCGCGGCAACATCACCCCGACGTCAGCCAGGCGTCCGACGGCGCGGAGCGCTTCAAGCAGATCACCGAGGCCTATGAGGTGCTGTCCGACGCCGAGCGGCGCCAGCGCTACGACATGTTCGGAAACGGCCAGGGCCTCGGCGACTTCGGGATCGGCGATCTCTTCGAGACGTTCTTCGGCAGTGAGTTCCGGCGGCGCGAGCCGCGCGGGCCAATGCGTGGCGCCGACCTGCGGATGGAGATCGAGATCGAGCTCATCGACGCGGTGAAGGGCGGAGCGCGCACGATCCGCGTGCCGCGGCTCGAGACCTGCGAGCGCTGCGAGGGCAGCGGCGCGGAGCCCGGCTCGAAGATCTCCACCTGCGGCACCTGCAACGGGCGCGGCGAGGTGCGGCAGGTGCAGCAATCCGTCTTCGGCCGCTTCGTGAACGTGTCGACCTGCCCGCGCTGCGGTGGCTCGGGCAAGACCGTGGACGCGCTGTGCACGCGTTGCCGCGGCGAGGGCCGCGAGCGCCGCGACCACGAGCTTCCGCTCGACATCCCCGCTGGCATCGACGACGGGCAACAGCTGCGTGTCGCCGGCGAGGGCGAGGCCGGCCTACGCGGCGGACCATCGGGCGATCTCTATGTGCTCATCCGCCTGCGCGAGCACCCGCTCTTCCGCCGCGAGGGCGACGACCTCGTACACGTGCTGCGCGTCTCGCCGGCGCAGGCCGCGCTCGGCGCCGATCTCGAGGTACCGACGATCGAAGGTCTGGCGGCCGCGGTGAAGGTGCCGAGCGGTGCCCAGCACGGTCAGATGGTCCGGCTGCGCGGGAAAGGCGTGCCGCATCTCGGCTCGTCAGGCCGCGGCGATCAGCTCGTGTATCTCGACGTCGCGATCCCGCGCACGCTCACCAAGGAGCAGAAGGCGCTCTACCACCAGCTGCACGACATCGAGGGTGCGCCCCAGCAGCGCTACGACGGCGATGCGCGGGGCGTCTTCGACCGCATCAAGGACGCCATCGGCGGCGAATGACGCCGCCCACCCGCTGGCTCGAGATCGCCGTCCCCGCGCACGCCGAGGCTGTCGAAGCGGTGAGCGAGATCCTGTCGCGCGTGGGATACAACGGCATCGCGGTCGAGGTCCCGCTTGAGCGCGGGCGCGGCGCCGATCACACGGTGAAGGCGTATGTGCTCGACGACGCCGACGCCTTCGCCAAAGTGTCCGATGTGCGCGACGCACTCGGCCACCTTCAGGCGTTCGGCCTCGGGCCCATCGGTGAGCTCGTCGCGCGGCGCATCGACGACAAGGACTGGCTGGAAAGCTGGAAGGCCGATTTCGTTCCCATCCGGATCGGCGCGTTCCTGGTGCGGCCGACGTGGTCCCAGGCCGTCGCCGGTGACGCCGTCGAGCTGGTGCTCGATCCGGGCATGGCGTTCGGCACGGGTCTGCACCCGACTACGCAGCAGTGCCTCGAGGCGCTCTCGACGATGCCGCTCGAAGGCAAGGGCGTTCTTGACGTCGGCACAGGGTCGGGCATCCTCGCGATCGCCGCGGCGAAGCGCGGCGCGTCACCTGTCGTCGCCGTCGACACCGACGCGCTCGCGGTCGACGCCGCCCGTGAGAATGCGGTGCGCAACGGCGTGGCGATCCCGGTGGGTGAGGGAAGCGCCGCGGACGTCCCGGGCCGCTTCGACGTCGTGATCGCGAACATCGTGTCGCCGGTGCTGCAGCGCATCGCGCCGCATCTCGCGGCGCGACTCTCCGGCGGCGGCACGCTCCTCGTCGCGGGCATCAACGCGCCCGCGGAGGCCGCGACGCGCGAGGCGTTCGCGCACGTGCGTCTGGAGGTCCTCGACCGCACGGCGCGCGACGACTGGGTCGCGCTAGCGCTCCGTCGCTGATGCATCGCTTCTTCGTGACGCCGGAAACGCTGCGCTCGGATCGGGTGACGCTGACCGGGGCCCAGGCGCGTCAGATCGCGACCGTGCTGCGGCTGCGCGCGGGCGACGAGATCGCCCTCGTGGCCGACGGCGCCGAAGCGGTCGTCGCGCTCGAGGCCGTGCGGCCGACGTCGGTCACCGCCGTCGTGCGTGAGCGCGGCTTCACGCCGGCCGAGCCGACCGTGGCGCTGACGCTGGCGCTGCCCGTTTTGCGCGGCGATCACGACGAGGAGGTCGTCGAGGCCGTCACGCAGCTCGGCGCGTCGCGGATCGTTCCGTTCACCAGCGCCCGCTCCGTCGTCCGCAGCCTCAGCGAGGCCAAGCGCGCGCGCTGGGAGCGCATCGCGCGCGAGGCCGCCGAGACGGCGCGCCGCGGACGGGTCCCGTCGATCGAAGCCGCGCGCGCATGGACGGACCTGTTCGTCGCATTGCCGGCGCCGGTCTTCGTCGCGTGGGAAGGCGAGCGACGCGTGAGGCTACGTGATGCTCTGCCTCAGACCACACGCGCTCTCTCCCTCGTGATAGGACCGGAGGGAGGGATCGCCGACGAAGAGATCGCACTCGCACGCGAGCGCGGGGCGATCACCGTTTCGCTGGGTGCTCGGAACCTGCGAAGTGAGACCGCGGCGATCGCGGCCGTCGCGCTGGTGATGGACCGCCTTGGCTAGGCGGCGCGACCGCCCTAGATCGCGACGACGCCACGTTCCTGGAGCTCGCTCCGGTCGTATATCGCTCGGTTGGCGAGCACCCGCGCGAGCGGCGCGCCAGTGGCGAGGTCTTCGCGGAGGCCCGCTGTGAGGCGGCGCACCAGGATCAGGGCGAGCACGACGAGGCCGGCCACGACGGTCGGAGTCGTGCCCTCCTGCTCCCAGATGACCGCCGGAAAGATCGCGAAGGAGAGGAGGCTCGCCAGAGGGAGCAACCGCGTCGGTCGCGGACGGACGAGCCGAACGGCGACCAAGCTCACGTAAAGCGGCACGCCCATGATCAGCGCGGCGACGGGGTCAGCCGCGAGCGCAAAGCCCCAGCCCGTCGCATTGGCGCGGCCGCCGTCGAAGTGATGGAACGCCGGCCACACCTGACCGACCAGCGCGGCGATGCCGCACGCGAGCTGCGTTTCAAGCGGCAATCCGATGGAGCGGGCCACGACGACGGCGAGGAAGCCCTTCGCGCCGTCGAGCGTGCCGCCCACGATGCCCTGCGCGAGGCCGACGCTCTTCGCGAGATTGCCGCCGCCGAGCTTGCGCTCTCCGACCGCGCGTAGATCCACCCCGTACGCACGCGCGACCCAGTAGGGAAACGAGACCGAACACGCCAGGTAGGTCACGATGACCGCGGCTATCGCCACGTCGGTATTCTCTTGGTTGCGTGGACGACTGCCTGTTCTGTCGCATCGTGGCGGGGAAGATCCCCGCGACGGTCGTCTATGAGGACGACGACGTCATGGCCATCAACGACGTCTTCCCGCGCGCGCCTTTCCACGTGCTGGTGGTGCCGCGGAAGCACGTCGCGAGGCTCTCGGATCTCGACGACGAGCCACTCGGCGGGAAGCTGCTGCAGGCTGTGAGGCGCGTCACGCGGCAGGGCGGGGTCGGCGACGACTTCCGGCTGGTCCTGAACAACGGCGATAAGGCCGGCCAGACGGTGCCGCATCTGCACCTCCATGTGCTTGCCGGGCGCGAGTTCGCCTGGCCGCCCGGCTGAGAAAGATGCGCATCTTTACCATGGCCTCGGAGGCGCGTCGGCGGGTATCATGACCCCTGTCGGCCTCTTTGGGGGCCGGCATTCTGTCTCTGGCGACCAGTCTCATAAGACCGAAGGGCGGGTGATCCAACGACGTTGTCTGAAGTGATCATCGGTGATGGCGAGTCATTCGAGGCCGCCCTTCGCCGTTTCAACAAGAAGATCCAGCAAGCCGGCATCCTCGCGGAAGCCCGCCGCCGTGAGTTCTACGAGCGCCCCGCCGCACGTCGCAAGCGCAAGGAAGCCAAGCGGCGCAAGCGCTAGTTCGGAGAGCCCCGCCGTCGCATCCCCTCTGAAACAAAGGCTCGAGAGCGATCTTCGGGCCGCCATGAAATCGGGCGATACGTCCCGCCGTGACACGCTGCGCTTCCTGCTGGCCGCGATCCAGCGCGAAGGGATCGATCGTCTCCAGGCGACGATCGACCGTCTGGGCGCGGAGGGCAAGGACGAGACCGCACGGCAGGCGTATGTCGCGGAGCATCATCCGGCCGATCTTGACGATGTCGCGGTCCTGGACGTGCTCCAAAAGCAGGCGAAGATGCGCCGCGACTCCATCGATGCGTTCCGCAAGGGCGACCGGCCCGAGCTCGCGGCCAAGGAAGAGCAGGAGCTCGCGCTCATCCAGACCCATCTGCCCGCGCAGATGTCCGACGCCGAGGTGCGCGCGATCGTCGAGGCCGTCGTCGCCGAAACGGGCGCCGCCGGTCCGCGCGATATGGGCAAGGTCATGCCCAAGGTGCTCGCGCAGACGAAGGACCGCGCCGACGGCAAGAAGGTGGCGGGCCTCGTCAGCGCGCTGCTGAGGGACAAGGCCCCGTCGTGAGCGCGCCCGCGCAGATCACCATCCTCATCCCTGACCCCGAGGAGATGATGTTCGTCACCGGGAACAACGACACGAACATCGATCGCATCGAGCGCGAGTTCGCGGTGAAGATCGTCTCGCGCGGGGCGGAGCTGCGCATCATGGGGGAGCCCGCGAACGTCGCGCGCGTCGGCGAGCTCGTCAGCGCGATGCGCACGCTCTCCGATCGTGACGAGAGCCTCCGCAAGCCCGCGCTGGAGCGGCTCATCGGCGAGGCGAAGGACGCGCCCATCGGCGCGCCCGAACAGCTGCGCGAAGTGGTCGCGACCACCGTCCGTGGAAAGCGCATCACGCCGCAGTCGGCCAACCAGCACCAGTACGTCGATGCGATCCGCAAACACGACCTCGTGTTCGCGACAGGTCCAGCCGGCACCGGGAAGTCGTATCTGGCCGTCGCGCTTGGCGTTGCCGCGTTGCGCGATCGCAAAGTGGCGCGGCTCATCCTCACGCGGCCCGCGGTCGAGGCGGGGGAGCGGCTCGGGTTCCTGCCGGGCGACCTAACGGAGAAGATCGATCCGTACCTGCGTCCGCTCTATGACGCGCTTTACGAGCTCATGCCCCCAGAGCGTTTTACGCGGGCCATGGAGCGCGGCGAGATCGAGGTCGCGCCGCTGGCCTTCATGCGCGGAAGAACCCTTAACGAAGCGTTCATCATCCTCGACGAGGCCCAGAACGCCACGCCGGCGCAGATGAAGATGTTCCTCACGCGTCTTGGGTACGGCTCGCAGGCCGTCGTGAACGGCGACATCACCCAGATCGACCTCGAGAAGGACCAGGGCTCGGGCCTGGTTGTCGCTCGCGAGATCCTGCGGGACGTCCAGGGCATTGCCTTCGTCGATTTCGACGAGCGGGACGTCGTCCGCCACGAGCTCGTTGCGCGGATAGTCCGGGCGTACGATCGGTTCGAGAAGAAGTGATCCGACTCCCGTCTGGACGTCGGTTCGACCCGCTGCCCGTCGCGCTCCGCAGGATGCTCGGCGCGACGACGGCGCGGATGTACCTGTTCGTGATCGTGACCGGGCTCCTGACCTCGGTCGCCCTGCTGCTTTCGCCACCGGCAACGGTCGGCTACGACATCGGGTCGCTCGCCGACCGCACGGTAAAGGCGCCGCGCTCCGTGGCGTTCGTCTCCGATACGCTCACCGAAGCCGAGCGCGAACGGGCCGCTGCCGCGGTGCCCAAGGTGTACACGCGCAACCCGGCCGCCGTTGCGGGATCGCGCGACCGGCTGGCGCAGGCTGTCGCGGCTATCGGCCGCGTGCGCGCCGACACTGCGCAGACACGCGAGCAACGCAGCACCTCGCTCACGCGCCTCACCGAGGTCGCGATCAGCGCGCAGCTCGCGCCGCTGATCGTCGACACGACGGGCGCGGAGTGGGACGCGGTCTCGAAAGAAGTCGACAACGCCCTGCGCACGCTGTACCAGCCGGGCATCCGGCCGGAGCAGCTCGAGAGCGCGAAGGCCGCGGCGGCCACCTCGCTTCCGCCGGCCTGGACCGACCGGCAGAAGGCCGTCGGTGCGGAGCTCGTGCGGCAGTTCCTCGACTCG
This sequence comes from Chloroflexota bacterium, assembly GCA_031395235.1. Lineage (GTDB taxonomy): Bacteria > Chloroflexota > Limnocylindria > P2-11E > P2-11E > CF-39. Next base: position 10,241 of record JANNUM010000022.1, on the reverse strand, counting down.
GACGTCGCGCTCGACCAGATCGCCACGGCGAGCGCGCAGCAGGCGGCGCGCAGCGCGGTGCCCCCGGTGCAGGTGCAGGTCGTCGCGGGCGAGGTCGTCGTGCGCGAGGGCACGGTCGTGAGCGAGCTCGAGGTCGAGAAGCTCCGCGCACTAGGTCTCGTCAACACCGGCATCGACTGGCGTGGCGCGGTCGGTCTCACGATCTGGGCGGTCCTCATCGCCGCGGTGCTCGCGCTGTTCGTGTCGCGCTACGCGACCGAGGCCTGGAACGACGACCGCAAGATGATCCTCGTCATGCTGTCGCTGCTCGCCGTGACCGTGACGGCGCGTGCGCTCGTGCCGGGCCACACGCTCCTCGTGTACTTCATCCCGTTCGCCGCGGTCGCGATGACCATCACCGTGCTCGTCGGCGGGCGCACCGCGCTCGCGACGCAGATCGCGGGCGCGCTTCACGTCGGGATCCTGTCCGGCCAGGTCGAGCTCGTCGCGTATGTCCTCGTGCCGGCGCTGCTCGGCATGGCCGCGGTGCAGCGCGCCACGACCGCGCGCGAGTTCGCGACGGGCGCGGGCTCTGTGGCGCTCGGCAACCTCGGCGTCGTCATCGCGTTCTCGCTCGTCGGCGAGTCAACCGATCCGGTCGGCGCGGCGCAGCTCGCGGTCGCGGCGCTGGTGAGCGGAGCGGGCTCCGGCCTGCTCGCCTTCGCGGGCACGGCGATCTTCGGCCACATCTTCGGCATCACGACGGTATTCGAGCTGCGCGAGCTCGCGGATCCGAACCATCCGCTGCTGCGGCAGCTGCTGCTGCGCACCCCTGGCACCTATCATCACTCGCTGCTCGTCGCGAACCTCGCCGAGCGCGCGGCCGAGGTCATCGGCGCCGATCCGCTCGTAGCCCGCGTCGGCGCCTATTACCACGACATCGGAAAGATGCGGAACCCCACCGGGTTCATCGAGAACCAGACCGGCACCAATCCGCACGACGAGCTCGACCCGATGGTGTCCGCCGGCATCGTCGCGGCGCACGTCCGCGACGGCCTCGCGCTCGCGGAGCGCTATCACCTGCCGGCGATGATCCGCGAGATGATCCCGGCGCATCACGGCACCAGCGTCGTGAAGTACTTCTATCAGCTCGCGCAGCAGCGCGGCCAGAACCCTGACGAGGCGTCCTTCCACTACCCCGGCCCACGGCCGCGCACGAAGGAAGCGGCCATCGTGATGCTCGCGGACGGCACGGAGGCCTCGGTGCGGTCGCTCGCGGAAAAGAAGGCGGAGATGATCCGCGCGATGGTCGAGAGGATCGTCGGCGACCGTGTGGCGGAAGGTCAGCTCGACGAATGCGATCTCACGCTGCGCGACATCCAGCAGATCAAGAACGCGTTCTGCGAGCTCCTCCTTGGCGTGTACCACGAGCGCATCCCGTATCCGGAAGACCGGATCGGGCGCATCCCCCCGGCCGCGTCCGACCAGGCGGCCTCCGACCGCTGAAGATCGCGGTCCGAGGCGAGGCTCCATGTGACCTCGCACGCGCGCGCCGCGCCGTGCGCGCCGCAATCCGCCCTTACGGTGTCGCGCGCGACGCGGAGCTGGTGCTCGCGTTCGTCGACGATGCGGCGATGCGCGAGCTGAGTCGCCGTTATCGGCGGAAAGACCGAACGACCGACGTATTGTCGTTCGGGCAGTCTTTGCGTCGCGGCGCGAAGGGGACGACCGCCGCCGCGTCGCTGCGGCGCGAGGCCGACGGCACGCTCGAGCTCGGCGACGTCGTCATCAGCGGAGCGCAGGCGGCGCGGCAGGCGAAGCGCCGGCGTTGGCCGATCGCGACGGAGGTCGCCTTCCTGGCCGCTCACGGAGCGCTTCACCTGCTGGGCTTCGAGGACGACACGCCCGCCGGGCACCGCGAGATGCTGCGGCTGGGCCGCGACGCGCTCGGAGGTGTGCCAACGGCAAAGCGGTGAAACAGCGCGGTCGCGGCACGTTCTGCCGGCGCCTTTGTGAGCGCTACCGCCAGCGGGCCAGGATGTTCTCGCGCTGGAACGCGAGCCGGGCGAAGGCGAACACCGCGACGTCGAGCGCGATAAGGATCAGCGTGAACTGCCCGAAGGCCTCGTTGTCGAGCACGACACGGCCGGTCACCTGCGCGATCCCAAGGCCGACGACCGGCACGACGACGAGACCGCCGATCTGTTGCGCCACGCGCACGTCGTTCACGCGCGTCGAGATGAGGATGCCGAGGTTCACCGAGAGCAGCGTGAGGAGCGGAACCATCACGACTATCGCGAGCACCCACCGCGGCGCGGTCACCGCGCGCACCGCGGCCTGGCTCCCGATGGCCGACACCGATAGCAGGTAGATCGAATACGCCAGCCAGGTGACGATCACCGAGGGGATCGTGGACGCGAGGCTCTTCGCGAGGAGGAGCTCCCCGACGCCGACTGGGGTCGCGAGCAGCGGCTCGAGCGTCCTGGCTGCCTTCTCCCCGATGACCGAGAAGATCGCCATCGTCAGCGGGACGACCGTGGGGATGAGCATGAACAGGATCAAGAAGTACGTCGCGATGAAACCTTGCACCGCCTCTTTCGGATCGAGTCCGGCGACCCCCGGTGCCGCGGCATACAGCGCCTGCATGTCACGGTCGCTGGGGGGATTCGCGGCGGCCGCCGCGACCGCGCCGATGCCGGCGGCGAGGATGACGACCGGTGGGAGCAGCGTCATTGCGACGAGCAGCCTGTTGCCGAGCGCCTCGCGCCACTCGCGGATGCACACCGCGCGCACGAGCGCGCCACGCTCCGGAGTTCGCGCGAGCATCAGGGTCGCCACTATTTCTGCCCCTCGACGATGCTCAGGTACACGTCCTCGAGGTGCACCTTGCGCTCGATGACATACGCGATCTGCGCGCCGCCCTCGACGAGCGCGCGCACAAGGATCGGATTGGTCCGCAGCGGGTCCGACGCGGACACGACGATCGAGCCGTTCTCGAGGTGCGCCTCGCGCACTCCCTCTACGCGCTGCACACGGAGGAGGTCTTCGGCGCGTGGCGTGGGGAGAAGGCGGATCTCGGTCGAGCGCCCGTAGAGCTCGGCGCGCAGATGATCCGGCGTGTCGATGCGTATGACCGACTGCCGGAAGAATGCGATGCGGTCGCAGAGGCGGTCCGCCTCGTCGAGGTTGTGCGTGCAGAGGAACACCGTGCGCCCCTGGCCGCGCAGCGCGACGATGAACTCGCGCACGGTCTTGGCGGCGTCGGGATCGAGGCCGGTCGTCGGTTCGTCCAAGAGGAGCACGCGCGGCTCGTGAAGCGCGGCGCGCGCGATGGCCATCTTCTGCTTCATGCCACGCGAGAACGTCGCGACGGCCTCGAGGCGCCGATCCCAAAGACCCATGAGCCTTAGGAAGTGTTCGGCCTGCCGCGCCGCCGTCGTTCGATCGAGCCCGTACAGCGTCGCGAAGAACACCAGGTTCTCCCACGCGGACTGGCGCTCGTACAGGCCGGGCTGCTCGGTGAGGATCCCGACCGCCGCGCGGATCTCGGGGTCCTGCCGCCCGAGGCGGTATCCGGCGACCTCCGCGGTGCCGGACGTCGGACCGATGAGCGCACACAGGAGGCGCAGCGTCGTCGTCTTGCCGGCGCCATTGGGTCCGAGAAAGCCGAACACCTCGCCCTCGCCCACCTCGAGGTCGAGGCCGTCCACGGCGACGAGCGTGCCGAAGCGCTTCGTGAGCTTCTCGGTGCGGATCACGGTCTGCATGTGACCGAGTCTATTGGCGCCTGCGTCCCTATCCTTGACCGATGACTCCCACCGACGTCGAACGGAAGCTGCGGGAGCTTTCCTTCCTGCACGAGGTCGCGCAGCTCGCGTCGTCCGCACGCGACTGGGACGAGATGCTGCGCATCGTCATCGACCGCACCACCGATGCGATGGGCGCCGAGGTGTCGAGTCTGTATCTCCTCGAGAGGCGCGAAGGGCTTCTGCGTCTCGCGGCCACGAACGGCCTGAATCCGCGCGCCGTGGGCCGCGCGACCCTCCGGTACGGGGAGGGCATCACCGGCTGGGTCGCGAACGCGCGCGTGCCACTGGCCGTGCGCGACGTGCGCAACGAGCCACGTTGGAAGAACGTCCCGTCCGTCGACGTTGGCCGGTTCACCTCGATGCTGTCCGTGCCGCTCGTCTCGCGTGACGAGGTCATCGGCGTCATGAACGTGCAAACGGTCGAGCCGCGCGACTTCGACCGCACCGAGATCGACTTTCTCCAGACCATCGCGAACCAGGTCGCCGGCATCATCGAGAAGGGCCGTCTCCAGCGCGAGTCTGAACGCAAGCTCCGCGAGGTATCCGCGCTCTTCGAGGTCTCGAACGTCCTGACGTCGACGCTCGATCTTGACGAAGTGCTCCCGCTCATCGTCGACCGGCTGGTGCGCGTGTATCCGGGCTCCGCGGGCGCGATCTACCTGCGGGACCGCGACGACGTGCGCGAGCGCGCTCGGTCGGGCGACATCGGAAAGTCGCTGCCTGCGGCCGCGCGGCGCGCGATGGCGGAGACACGCCCGATCGTCGAGGGCGACCACGTTGCGCTCCCGCTGCTCGCCGGCGACAGGCTGCTCGGCGCGGTCGCGTTGCGTGTGCCGGGCGGTATCGAGCTGGCGGAAGAGGAGGTCGCGTTCGTCGGCGCGCTCGCGAACCAAGCCGCGCTCGCGATCGACAAGGCGGCGCTGTACGCGCTCGAGCGTCAGACGACCGAGAGGCTCCGCGAGCTCGAGCGCGCCCGTACCGAGTTCGTGGCCGTGGTCACGCACGACCTGCGCACCCCGCTGTCGGTGATCCGCGGCTACCTTGATCTGCTCGCGGAGAAGAATGGGAATCGCAAGATCCCGATCGACGAGGCCGTCGCCCAGGTCGTGCGCCTCGATCAGCTCGTCGATCGCATCCTCACCGGCGTCCGCGTGGATCATCCCGACCTGACGCTCCGCCGGGCGCGATTCGATCTGCGCGCGACGGCGATCTCCACCCTCAAGGAGCTCGCGCCGATCGCCCGCCGCCATCGCCTGGGCAGACCGCGTGAGGGAGCACCGATCTGGGTGCGCGGCGACCGGAGGCGCACCGCCGAGGTGCTCGCCGGCCTGGTGCACAACGCGACGAAGTACGCACCCGAGGAGACGCGGATCGCCGTCAAGCTCGAGCGGCGTCGCGACCGCGGCGTCGTGCGCGTGGTCGACGAGGGGCAGGGGGTCGCGCCGCAAGACCGCGCGAGGATCTTCGAGCCGTACGTGCGCGCCGCGGCGCACGCGGAGCTCCCCGGATCGGGCATCGGCCTGTTCGCATCCCGTCGCGTCGTCGAGGCGCAGGGCGGCGACATCTGGTACGAGGAGAGTCCCACTGGCGGTGGCGTGTTCGCGTTCAGCGTTCCGCTCACGACCGAGGCGCGCGCATGACGAGCATCCTGGTCGTTGACGACGAGCGCGCGATGGTCGGGATGGTGGCGGCCCTCCTGGGAGAGGACGGCTACGAGGTCGTCACCGCCTACGACGGCGAGGCCGCCCTGCGGCGCCACGCCGAAGAATCGCCGGACCTCGTCATCCTCGATCGCGGCCTGCCCAAGCTGTCGGGCGACGAGGTCTGCCGGCGCATCCGCGCCACGTCGTCGACGCCGATCCTCATGCTCACCGGCGAGAAGGGCAGCGACGAGCGCGCGCGCCTCCTCGACCTCGGCGCCGACGACTACCTCGAGAAGCCGTTCTCGAAGAAGGAGCTCTCGGCGCGCGTGCGCGCCCTCCTGCGTCGCGCGGCCCCGGCGATGCGCGCTCGGCCCGCGGCGTCGATCGGCAGGCTCACGGTGGACACGCGCGCTCATCAGGCGACCGTCGCGGGAGATGCCCTGGACCTGACGCCGACCGAGTTCCGGCTGCTCGCGGCGCTCGCCGCAAGTCCGGGCGAGGTCGTGGATCGTCGCGCGCTGCTCCGCGCGGGCTGGCCCGAAGAACGCGATCCCGACCCGGAGTGGCTGAAGGCGCACCTCGCGCGGCTGCGGTCGAAGCTCGACGGCGCGGGAGCGCCCGCGCTCTCGAACGTGCGTGGCGTCGGCTATCGCCTGGGCTAGGAGCCTCCCCGCCGCGCCACTGGTCTGCGCGGCGGTGAACTTCGCCGCCGCATTGGTGATGGCGTTCGTTCTCGCGCCCGCGACGCCGCTGCTGGCCGACGCCGCGGAGCGCTACGCCTACGTACAGACGCACCTCCTGGCGTGGCAGCTTGGCTGGTCGATCTGGATCGCGGCGGCGCTCTCGCTGCTGTGGTTCTACTTCTGGTGGCGCGGCCGGATCGGCGCGTCGTACGTTCCCGTCGCCATCGCGACGATCGGCTTCGTCGCCGATGTCAGTTCGGAGACTCTGCTGATCCTGTACGACGAGACGACCGCGCTCGTCGCATTCGCGCTGACGGGCGTCGTCGCGAACGGCCTGTACACGATCGGCGGGATCTGGCTGACGCTCGCGACACGGCTGACCGCCGCGGAGCGCATCTGGGCCGGGCTGATGTGGGCCGCAGGCATCACGCTCAGTCTCGCGACGCTGACCGGTCTCTACCTGACCGCGGCGGTCGCGACGGCGGTCCTGTTCGCGCTCTTCTGCCCGTGGTGCGTGTATCTCGCGGTGAAGCTCCGCTGAGGCGCGTCGTCGTCATCGGTGCGGGCTTCTTCGGCGGCGTTGTCGCGCGCCGGCTCGCGGACGTCGGTATCGGGGCGATCGTCGCGTCGCGCACGCGCGGCCCCCTACGCGTCGACGTCGAGGACCGCGGCTCGCTCGTGCGCGCGCTCGAGCCGCACGACGTGATCGTCGACACCGCCGGGCCGTTCCAGACGCGTTCGACCGCGCTGGTGGAGACCGCGATCGAGCGTGGCTGCGACGTCGTGGATCTTTCCGATGCGCGCGCGTACGCCGACGCGGTGCTCGCGCTACACGATCGTGCGGCAGCGAAGGGCGTGCGGATCCTCACCTCGTGCAGCGCGATCGCGACGGTGGCCGCAGCTGCCATCCGCATGAGTGGCCGCCCGTCGCCCGATGCGTGCGACCTCTTCCTCGCGCCCGCTTCGGCCGAAACAGGCAATCCCGCGACGGTGCGCGCGTTCCTCGCGTCCGTCGATTGGTCGCGCTCGCGTGACTTCCCCGGCGGCGGTCGTCGCGGCCACCGCGTGGAGAGCGCCGCGGCGGTGCTGCTCCCGCGCTCCTGGCCGAGCCTCCGGCACGTGGAGTTCTGGGTCGACCCGAACGCGCCTTTCGCGGCGACGTCTTTGGCCCTGGCGTCGCGCCTCGGGCTCACCCGGCTGCTCGAGGCGGTCGCGCCGCTGTCGGCGCGCCTCGTGGGGCGGCGCGACGGCATGTTCCTGGTCGCCGTGAGCGAGGGTGGCCGCGAGCACGTCACGCGCCTGGCGGCGCCGCGCGGCAGCTATCTCGTCGCGGCGGAGCCCGCGGTGCTCGCCGCGGAGTCGCTCGCGCGCGGCGTCGGCATCCCACCGGGCGTCGTGCCCGCTGACGCGCAGGTCGATCCCGCCGCGCTCTTCGCTCGCCTGCGCGCCCTCGGCATAGACCTGACGCGCGCCTAGAGTGATGTTCGTGCCGCGCTCGATCCGCGCACGCGTCCTCCTTGGCTCGGTGATCACGATCTTCGTCGCGCTCGGAGTCGTCGCCGCAGCGGTGCCGGGCATCGCGACGCAGCACGAGACCCTAGTCCTGGGGGCGCGCCTCGCGAGCGAGGCCACACTCGCGGGCGACCTGTCGCGCGACCTCTTCGCGCGCACCGATGCCGACGCGCTCGATCTGCTCGCGAAACGCATCGCGTCCGGTGCGACCGTGCGCGTGACGTTCGTGGCGATGGACGGCACGGTCGTCGGCGAGTCTGACGAAGACCGTCGTACGATGGAGAACCACGGGACACGGCCGGAGATCGTGCCCGCGCTCGCGGGCCGCGAGGGTCGAGCGGTGCGTTATTCGACGACGGTGGGGCGCGACCTGCTCTATGTTGCCGTCCCCGTGCGCGCCGCCGACCGCATCGTCGGCGTTTCGCGCCTCGCCCTTCCGCTCGTCGCGGTCGACGCGCTCGCCGCGCGGCTCTCGCTCTCGCTGCTCGCGGCGGCGCTCGTCGCCGCGTTCGCCGCGATTCTCACCGCCTGGGTCATCCAGCGCGCGATCACGCGCCCGATCGAGCTCCTGACCGAGCGCGCCGAAGCACAGGATGGGTCGTTCGATATACACGGGCCGGTGGAGATCGAGCGTCTGGCCGCCGCGCTGCGGCGCTCCTCCGCGGCTGTTGGCGTCGAGCACGCCGCCGCCGAGGCCGAGCGCGACCGGCTCGCCACGCTGATCGACGAGCTGAGCGATGCGATCCTCATCGCCGATGCGGACGGGCGTGTCCTTCTCGCGAACGCGGCCGCGCGCGCAGGCTCAGGTGCTGACGTCGTCGGTCGACGTCTGCCCGAGGTCGTGCGCGATCACGAGGTCCTCGCCGCGATACGGGCGGCCCGAGAGGGTCGCGAGGCGACCGCGACCATCGAGCGAAGCGAGCCCCGTCGTTTCATGCGCGCGTTCGCACGGCCGCTCGAGGGTGGTCAGCTGCTGGTCGTCCTCCAGGATCTCACCGCACTCCGCCGCCTCGAGACCGTGCGATCGGACTTCATCGCGAACGTCTCGCACGAGCTGCGTCGGCCGATCACCTCGCTCAAGGCGATGGCCGAGGCTTTGGAGGAGGGCGCGCTGGAGGATCGCGCCGTCGCACGCGATTTCGTTCATCGCATGCATCAAGAGATCGACGGCCTCGCGCAGCTCACGAACGAGCTCCTCACCCTCACGCGGATCGAGTCGGGGGCCGAGACGCTCACGCTCGTGCCGCAGGCGCCGGGCGATCTCCTCGCGGACTGCGCGCGGCGGATGGGCCCGCTCGCCGCGCGTGCCGACGTCGCGCTGCTCGTCGAGCCGGGCGACGCACCGTCCGTTCGGGCCGACGGCGAGCGTGTCGGGCAAGTACTGGCGAATCTCGTGCACAACGCGGTGAAGTTCACACCGGCCGGTGGCTCGGTGCGACTGTCGGCTGCCCGCGAGGACGGCCGCGTCGCGTTCAGCGTCGCGGACACCGGCGTCGGGATCGAGCGTGCGGACCTCGAGCGGGTCTTCGAGCGCTTCTATAAGGCGGATCGATCACGGTCGGGTGGCGGCACCGGGCTCGGCCTCGCGATCGCGAAGCACATCGTCCAGGCGCACGGTGGTCGCATCGAAGCCCGAAGCGACGGACCCGGCCGCGGTGCGACGTTCCGTTTCACATTGCCGCTCGCGGACTGAGGGAGCGCCTCAGCCGTACAGCGTGTGCTCGGTGTACGGCCGGAACGCGACGAGCGGTCCGTCGGTCTCGGGGACGATGCCAGTGACGACGACGTCGCGGTCGACGCGGCAGCGGTTCGCCCTGGCGATCGATGCCGATGGAGTCGTTCTTGAAGATCACGACGCCGACCCGCACCCAGGGGTGGAGGTTGCGCAGCTTGGTCACAGTGATCACAACGCGAGCGTCACGGGTCGCTGTCATCGCCACGTGAACGCGCGGTGAACGTTCGAAGCGGATGCTAGGCTCGGCCGCAGGTGGCACGCCTCGTACTGGTCGACGACGACGCGAATCTGCGTCACACGCTCGGCTACGCGCTTCGTCAGGAGGGCTTCGAAGTGTTCGCCGCCGAGGACGGCGAGCGCGGGCTGGAGGCATTCCGCCAGAACCGTCCAGACGTCGTGCTTCTCGACGTCATGCTGCCGAACCTCGACGGCTTCGAGGTGTGCCGGCGCATCCGGCGCGAGAGCGACGTGCCGATCCTCATGCTCACGGCGCGAGACACCGAGCTCGACAAGGTCGTGGGGCTCGAGCTTGGCGCGGACGACTACCTCGCGAAGCCCTTCTCCACGCGCGAGCTGGTGGCCCGCGTGCGCGCGCTGCTCCGCCGGACGCGACAGACCGTCGCGCCGGTGGGCGAGCGCCTCGAGAGCGCGGGTGTCGTGCTCGACGCCGGCCGGCATCGGGTGACGCTCGACGGACACGAGATCGCGCTCAAGCCCAAGGAGTTCGACCTCCTCGCGTTCTTCATGGGTCACCCGGGCCAAGTTTTCGGCCGCGAGCAGCTCCTCGCCAGCGTGTGGGGCTACGACTTCGCGGGGGACTCGCGCACCGTCGACACACACGTGAAGACCCTGCGCGAGAAGCTCGGCGACGACGCCGAGC
>JANNUM010000021.1:0-2275 GCA_031395235.1 Chloroflexota bacterium | reverse complement strand
CAAAGGCGAAGGCAATAATGGCGGCTACGGTGAGCAGATTACGGAGTGACATGAGCTGGTCTCCTTTCAGGGTTCAGTCGTGTGCGTCCGACGGGGTAAGTGGGCTACGAAGTGGCGGCGAACTCACCGGCATCTTACTGCAAGCGGCCCAACGCAAAGCTCAGCGGCCGGGAGGCGAGCAACGCGAGCCCCCGGTCCGTTGGAGCGCGATGTTGGGCAGCCGTCCATCACTCAATCACCCGGTCCGCGCGCAGCAGCACCGACGGCGGCATCGTCAAGCCCAGCGCCTTCGCGGTCTTCATGTTGATCACCAACTCGAACTTGGTCGGCTGCTCGATCGGGAGGTCACCGGGCTTGGCCCCCTTCAGAATCTTGTCCACGTAGGTGGCTGCCTTCCGGTACATGTCGGCCAGACTCGGCCCGTAGGCCATGAGGCCCCCGATCCCGACTGCTGCTGTCAGCGCGTAGATCGCCGGCAGTCGGCTCTTCGCGGCCAGCTCGACGATCTGGCTCTGGGCCCTGATCGTCAAGGGTTGCTGGGGCACGACCAGCGCGTCCACCCGCTGACGCGCGGCCTTCGCGAAGACGCCCGGAAGATCGCCGGGCTCGCGGGCGTCCAGCGCGTGCAGCTCCACTGCAAGAATGCGGGCGGCCCGCCTGAGCTCCCTCCAGTACACGTCGTAGCTCGGGTTCGCGGGATCCGCAAGCACAGCCACGCGGGCAAGGTGAGGGATGACGGCCTTGAGCAGCTCGAGCCATTTCGCCGCGTACTCCTCCGCCTGCGCCGAGAGGCCGGTGACGTTCGCTCCCGGTCGCGCGAGACTCCCAACGATGCCCGTCCCCACAGGATCCTGAACCCCCACCATAACAATGGGAATCGTCGTCGTCGCCAGCTTGGCGGCGAGCGTCGCCTGCTGCCCCGGCGTCACCATGACATCGACCTTTAACCGAACCAGCTCGGCCGCCAGCTCCGAAAATCGCTCCGCCTTCCCCTCGGCCCAGCGGTAGTCGATCAGGATGTTTCTGCCTTCCACGTATCCGCCGAGGCCCTGGCGGAAGGCGTCCACATTGGGCGACGAGGTCGCCTGGACGCCGGGCAGGAGAAGGCCCACGCGCGGAATCTTTGCCGCCTGCTCCGCCTCGGCGGCGCGCGTCGTCGCTAGGAGGCCGACGGTGACCGTGCTGATGAACTCGCGGCGGTCCTCTACTGAATCACCTGATCCGCCTGCAGCAGGAGCGACGGCGGAATCGGCGCGGTGAGCAGCAGAACGGCAACGACGGCTGAAAGCCTAGCGATTGTTGGTCTCACAACCATTTTCCCTCGGAGGGCGCCCACTGGTCTGCTCAACGTGGAAGCCACCGGCGCGCGTGCGCTGACCGTTGCATGCTGCGGCGCTTCCCGCGCGTCCGCTGCGCTGCCTGGTTGGGCAGGAAGTAGGCACTTCTTACGCCCATGCCGACACATCAACGACGAGCATGCCGAATAGTGCTACGAGGCCTACGCCAAAGGCAACGGAACGAGGAAGCGAAAAGCCAGCGTAGTAACACACCATGTGAGCTACGCGCGCCACGACATACACCCATGACAGCGCGTTCAGCCAGCCCGGGGAAGCGGCGGACAGCACGCCGAAAAGCGCAAGAAGAATAAACGCCGCAATGCTTTCGTTCGTATTTGCATGTGCTCGGGTGGCGCGGAAAAGGAAATCGCCGTGATCGGCCTCGACCGGAGTACCGGGACGGTGCCGCGCCTTTATACCTGCCAAGTCTACGACCAAAAGCTTGATTAACAACAAAGCACCGGACATCCCCAGCGCCCAGACGGTGTACACATACGGCACTAACCATTCTTGCATCCGAGTTACTCGCCAATCATTTCGTTTGATGCCCAACGTCCGCGTTGGGCGGCACTCCGATCATCCTTGGGACAGGTTCATCTGCGCCAAGACCGCACGGCCCAGGAGACCGTACGGATTTGCCAGCGTCTCCGGGATCTCGAAGTGGTTGTACCCCTCGGCGACGAGCAGCTGCACGGGTTTACCGGCTGCCTTCACCGCAGCCGCGAAATCGCGTGACTGGCGCTGGAACTCTGGCGTCTCGAGTGTGCCGTAGGCGACGATGACGGGGGCGGTCAGTTTGTCGAGATGACGCTGCGAGCTCAGCGCCTGCTCGATGTCGTCGGTGAACTTGACGTAAGAGCTGCGCGCCGAGAGACGCACGGGCTTCAGGTCGAACATGCCACTGCAGCACAACCCGCCTTTCACCGTGTCGACCGGGA
>JANNUM010000019.1:0-1878 GCA_031395235.1 Chloroflexota bacterium | reverse complement strand
CGCACCTCGCCTCGGTACGCGAAGCTGTCGCCCGGCACGCGCGCGCGGGTGCAGTAGGACGGGAGCGGTCGGCTGGTGATGCGCCGCGCCATCAAGTGCGAGGTGCTCGCGCGGATCGGGCCGCGCTAGTGATCGGACGAGCGCCGCTCCGGGACGACCACCCGCCAAACCGCGACGCTCGGCGCCAGGACGGTGCCGCTGACAGCGAACGTCAGCGGTCGTGCTGCGATGCGCCCTTCTCCTCGGCGATCGCGGCTTGCGCGGCCGCGAGGCGCGCGACCGGCACGCGATACGTCGACGGCAACACGTAGGTGAGCCCGAGCTCGTGGCAGAGCGCCACCGAAGACGGCTCGCCGGCGTGCTCGCCGCAGATGCCGATCTTGAGGTCCGGCTTCGTCTTGCGACCGCGCTCGATGGCCATGCGCATCATCGCGCCGACGCCGTCGCGGTCGAGGACCTGGAACGGGTCGGCCGGGATGATCTTCTCCTCGACGTAGCGCGTGAGGAACGACTTCTGCGCGTCGTCGCGCGAGATGCCGAGGATCGTCTGCGTGAGGTCGTTTGTGCCGAAGGAGAAGAACTCCGTCTTCGTCGCGATCTGGTCGGCGATGATGCAGGCGCGCGGGATCTCGATCATCGTCCCGAACTTGAACGGGATCTTCCGCCCGCGCTCCTTCTGCACCGCATCGGCGACGGCCATGACCTGCTCGTGGAGCCGGTCGAGCTCCCCCATCGTGCCGACGAGCGGCATCATGATCTCGGGCTTCGCCCGCACACCCTTCTCCGCGACGTCCGCCGCCGCGCCGAGGATCGCGCGGATCTGCATCTCGAGGATCTCCGGGTAGACCAGGAGCAGGCGGCAGCCGCGCAGGCCGAGCATCGGGTTGTCCTCGTGGAGCTGCTCGAGGCGCTTCTGGATGACGCGGTGCTTCGCGGTCTCGGCGCTCGCGCCCTTGCCGGTCGCCTCCGCGACGGCGATGTCCACGTCGACGTCCGCGAACTCGCGCAGGAACTCGTGGAGCGGCGGGTCGATGAGCCGGATGACGACGGACAGACCGTCCATCGCCTTGTACATCTCGCGGAAATCGCCCTGCTGGAAGGGCAGGAGCTTCGCGAGCGCCGTCTTTCGCGCGTCGAGCGTGTCCGCGAGGATCATGTCCTGCACGATCGGGAGGCGCTCGGCCTGCCGGAACATGTGCTCGGTTCGCGCGAGGCCGACGCCCTCGGCGCCGAACTTCCGCGCCTGGACGCACTCCTCGGGCGTGTCCGCGTTCACCCAGACACCCAGCGTGCGCCGCTTATCGGCCCAGGACAGCAGAAGGATGAGCTCGGTCTCCTTCGTGTAGTCGGACTCGACGGTCGGCAGCTCGCCGGCGAAGACCTCACCGGTCGTGCCGTCGATGGAGATGAAGTCGCCTTCCTTCACGGTCTTGTCGCCGACCTGCATCTCGCGCTTGCCGAGGTCGATCGAGAGCGCGGCGCAGCCCGCGACGCAGGGCAGGCCGAGGCCGCGGGCGACGACGGCCGCGTGGCTCGTCGAGCCGCCGCGGGCGGTCAGGATGCCGGTGGCCGCGATCATCCCGTGGAAATCGTCCGGACTCGTCTCCGGCCGCACCAGCACGACGAGCTGCTTGGCGCCCTTCAGCTCGACGGCGCGATCAGCATCGAAGACCGCGCGGCCCGTGGCCGCACCCGGGGACGCGTTCAGGCCCTTCGCGAGGTAGCGGCCCGCCTTCCGGCCCTTCTCGACCTCTTTCTCGTCGAAGCGCGGGAGGAGGAGCTGCTCGACCTGCAGGGGGTCGACGCGCCCGAGCGCCTCGTCCTTCGTGATGAGCCGCTCGCGGACCATGTCGGTCGCGATCTTCAACGCCGCCTTCG
>JANNUM010000517.1:0-1596 GCA_031395235.1 Chloroflexota bacterium | reverse complement strand
CCGCGTCGACGGAACCCTCGTGCTGCCTGAACTTGTACGATAGCCCGGCTTTTTATGGACATTCAGCAGCTTCGTTCGTGGATCTTCGAGCTCTACACACCGCTCGATGACGAGCGCCAATACATCGTCTTCGACGCCGCGCGCGGCAACCTCCTCATCGACATCCCGCCTTTCAGCGAGCGCGCGCTGCGGCTCATCCTGGGCGCCGGCCGCGCGTCGCTCCTGCTCGCGACGAACGCCGCGCGCGCCGCGGAGGCGCACCGCTATCGCGAGACGCTCGGCGTCCAGATCGCGGTGCACGAGGACGACGCCGCGGCGGTTTCGGGCGGGGCCGACCTCGTTCTGAAGCCCGATGATCTCGTGCGACCTGACACGCGCGTCGTCCGCGTGCGGGGCGAAGGACAGGGGGCGACCGTCGTCCTGGTGCGCAAATCCGGCGGCGTCCTGTTCAGCGGCGACCTCGATCTCGCGGGCGAAGGAGCGAAGCAGCTCATCCCGCTCGAGTTCTCGTCGGTGCTGTCATCGAAGCGCGCGCCGATCTGGAACGCCGGCCGCGACGTGCTGCTGCAGCTGCAGCGCGAGCTGCCCAGGCAGCGCAAGCAGTTCGGGATCCTCCTGCCTCCGCCATGGGACCGTGAGTACAAAGGGCGCCTCGAGGACAAGATGCACCACCACGACGTCATCGTCCCGACGGAGGACACCGCCGCGCGCGAGGCGGCGATGGGCCCCGAGACGCTGGTGGTCGCGAGCGCGACGCGCGAGATCCAGGAGAGCGCCAAGCGCCCGGTGGCCGCTGGAAGCGCGATCGCGGGAGATGTGGCGGGCGCGCCGCCCAGTATGCCCGCTGCGCCGGCCCTGTCGCGCGAGCAGAGACCGCGACCCAAGCCGTTCGCCGAAGACTGGCGCGCAACGTCGACCGAACGCCCAGCGACGACGATCGCGAACGCGGCCACCGACATCGTTCCGGTCGCCGCGGGGTTCAAGCCGCGAACGCTCGGCGAGCGCTTCCGTCGCGTTCCGATCGAGGATCTGGTCGGCTCTCCCTACGTCGACTACGTGTGGGGCGGCATCGATCTGTCGCCGGACGGCGCCGAGGTCGCGTTCTCCTGGAACAAGAGCGGGACCTTCGAGATCTACAGCGCGCCCATCGAGCGCGAGCGGATCTACCAGCTCACCGACGCGAAGGAGCGGTCGGTGTCGCCACGCTGGTCGCCTGACGCGAAGCAGCTCGCGTTCCTCCGCGACCGTGGCGGGAACGAGCGCTTCGACATCTGGCTGGTCAACCGCGATGGCGAGACGGAGCGCAACCTCACCGACGAGCCGGACGTGATGCACCGGGAGATCGCGTGGTCGCCTGACGGCCAGCGCATCGCGTACGTCGCGAATGCCGGCGGCAAGGCGTTCGCCGTCCACGTGATCGATGTCGCGGCCGGCAAGAAGCGCGCGCTCACGGCAGGCGAGTTCGACGATGTGTTGCCGCGCTGGTCGCCGGACGGAAAGCGGCTGCTCTTCTCCTCGCGGCGCGAGACCATCCGCACGAACAGCGATCTTTACGTGATCTCGACCGACGGAGGGACGCCGACGAAGCTCGTGACG
>JANNUM010000481.1:0-2349 GCA_031395235.1 Chloroflexota bacterium | reverse complement strand
CACGCACGGCCCGGCGATGTTAGCGGTGCAGGCAGAGTGCGAGGAACGCCAGCGTCCGGTCGAACGCGAGCGCGCTCGCGTCCCTGTCGTACTCCGGTCGCGACGGCTCGTCGAACCAGTGCTTCGTGCCGGGGTAGACATGGAACTGCGCGACGCGTCCGCTCTCCACGAGCGCCTGCTCCGTGCGCCGCACGTCGGCGAGGGATTCGAATTCGTCCTGCTCCGCGAAGTGACCGAGGATCGGCGGCAGCGCCTTGCCGGGCTCGACCTCGCCCAGACCGTAGTAGGTGACGAGAGCGTGGACCCGGTCCGGGCGCGCCTGCGCGAGCTGCCAGCTGTACCACGTGCCCATGCTCCAGGCGAGCACCGCGACGCGGTCCGCCTGCGCGCTGAGCTTCGTGAGCGCTTCATCTACTTCAGTCATCGCGCTTTTCGAGTTCTGGCCCAGCTCGACCATCAGCGCCTTCGCCCCGTCGATGGTCGTCGCGACACGGCCGTGATACAGGTCAGGGGTCGCGACCTGATAGCCCTCGCCGCGCAGCCGCTCGGCGTACGCCCGCACGTCGTCGTTGAGCCCCCACCACGGGTGCAGGAGGAGCACTCCGGCGGTCATGTGGCGAAGCTCTCCCGGCACCATTCGGCGACCCGCTGCGCCATCTTCTCGCGCGGGTCCGCGGGGGAGAAGTCGTGATCGCCGCCCTCGATGATCACGGTCCGATGCGTCACGCGCGCCTGTGAGAGCACGGACGCGTAGCGCTCCGCGTTCGCGACCGGAACCTGCGTGTCGCGGCTGCCCCAGATGAGGAGCACGCGGGCACGCGTGCGCGTCACCTCCGCGATGGGCTTGAACTTGTCGTCGTCACCGAAGCGCGCGGGCGCGGCGGCGAGCACGGCGGCGCGGATGCGCGAATCACGCCCCGCCACGAGCGCCGCTACGGCGCCGCCAAACGAGAAGCCGACGACCCCCATCGCCTCCGGGATGTCCGGGTGCGCCTTCAGGAGGCGGATCGCGCCGCTCACGTCGGCGAGGCCGCTGGCGAGAGTCATGCGCGGCGGTTCGTGATCGCGATACGCGAAGCGGAGTGCGGCCACGCCTGCGGCCGCGAGCGCGTCGCACGCCGCGATGATGTGCGGCTGATCGGGGTGTCCGCCGAACCCGTGCAGAACGGCGACACCCCCGACGGCGCGCGTCTCCGGGAGATGTAGCGTCCCCTCGAGCTCGCCGCCCGGCACGACGAACGAGACGCGCTGCAGCGTCACTGGGCGGCGGCCGGCTTCGCGGGCACCTCCGGCATCGCGAGCAGCTCGAAGACCCTCTGGCGCTCTTCGATCGGCGCGCGCGAGCTGATGAGCTCGAGCACCTTCTTGCGGCCTTTCATCTTTCCGATGAGGATCGCACCGACGAGCTTGTCCCCGAGGAAGAAGAGGCGCTTGTAATTGCGAACGTCGTAGTCGACCTCGTACAGGGATTCGGCGTCGGGCTCCTCTTCGGTCGTTACGCCCATGACCGAGATGTTCGAGTTGAACATGCCCGAAGCGTATGTGGGGACCTCAACGTAGGGCTGCTTCGCGCCGAGCATGTTCTTGGCGACGTGACGCCCGTGGTTGAGCGAGTTGTCCCAGGTGCCCATGCGGTGGTGTCGCTGCGACACGACGTCGTAGAACTCGGCCACGTCGCCCGCGGCCCACGCGTCAGGCACGTTCGTTTCGAGGAACTCGTTCGTGAGCACGCCGACCTTAGTCTCGAGCGCCGTGCCTTTGAAGATGTCGATGTTCATCGTCAGGCCGAGTCCGACGCCGACGAGGTCCGCCGTGGCCGTGAACCCCTTCGATCCCAAGACCTTCAGCTGGCCGTTGGTACGCTCCAGCTTCTCGATCGACTCCTCGTAGTGGAGGTGCACCCCGGCGTCCTCAGCGAGCAGCGAGACCACCTTTCCGCCCGGCTCGTCGAGCGAGCGCCGCAGGAACCACGGGCCGCGCTGGAGCCAATGGGTCTCCAGCTTTTGGAACGCGAAGGCCTCGGTGAGCTCGTAGCCGATGAAGGAGCCGCCGAGGACGACCGCGACCTTGGATTCGGGGATCCGCGCGACCATCGCCTTGGTCTCGTCGAAGTATTGGAAGTTAAAGAGGTACGGCGCGTCGTCCGAACCGGGAACGCGCAGCGGGTTCGGTCGGCCACCGGTCGCGATGAGGAGGCGTTGAAGGAAATACAGCGGCTCAAGGACGAGCTGGCGAAAGCCAACGAAGAGCTCGAGCGCATTCGCAAACGGCTCGCCGCACCCAAGCCACCCGGCGGCTAACCGACCCGGAAGAGCTCGAGCGAGCGGCTGTAGCGCGCGGTGAGCACTG
>JANNUM010000407.1:0-2013 GCA_031395235.1 Chloroflexota bacterium | reverse complement strand
CGCGAATACCGAGACGTCGGCGCCCGCGGAAAAGAACTTCTCGGACGCACTGCGCACGACGATCGCGCGCACGCCGTCGTCCTTCCGGGCGTCCTCGATCGCGACGTCGAGCTCGTCCATGAACGCGCGGTCGTAAGAGTTAGCCGGCGGGCGATCGAGGACGATGTGTCCGATCGCATCCTGCTTCTCGAGTCGCACGGCCATGTCGTTGACCTCCTCTGCTGTGGTGCGCGGCATACCTTAGTCTGCTTCTTGATCCACGGGGAGGTCTGCAGTGGCAAAGATGCTCATCGGCGGAGAGCTCGTCGACGCCCAGGGCGCTGGGACGATCGAGGTCCGCAATCCCGCGAACGGCGAGGTGGTCGGCCAGATCCCGCGCGGCACGCCGGCCGACGTCGATGCTGCCGTCGAGGCGGCCCGGAAGGCGTTCCCCGGCTGGGCCGCGACGCCCGGGAGCAAGCGCGCCAAGCTGATGCACGCCGCCGCGCTGAAGATGCACGAAGTCGTCGACGAGGTCGCCGAGCTGCTCGCGAAGGAGCAGGGCAAACCGCTCGCGCACGCGAAGATCGAGGCGCAGCGCGTGGCCGAGAACCTCGAGTACTTCGCTGGTCTCGCGGACAAGATCCGAGGCGACTACATCCCGCTCGACGATCCGTCGAAGTTCGGCATCACCATGCGCCGTCCGGTCGGCGTCGTCGCGGCGATCACGCCGTGGAACTTCCCGCTGACGCTCTTCGCGAACAAGCTCTGCCCGGCGCTCGCGACGGGATGCACGATCGTGCTGAAGCCCGCTTCGACGACGCCGCTCGCGACGCAGCGCGCGATCGAGGCGATCAACTCGGCCGGTTTCCCACCGGGCGTCATCAACACGGTGCACGGCTCGGGCAGCGAGATCGGCGACGCGCTGGTGAGCCACCCCAAGATCAACAAGATCGCGTTCACCGGCCAGACCGCGACGGGCAAACGGATCATGCAGCTCGCCGCCAAGAACGTGACGCGCGTGACGCTCGAGCTCGGCGGGAGCGATGCGATGATCGTCGCAGACGACGCCGACATCCGCCGCGCCACCGCGGCCGCGGCGATCGGCCGGTTCTTCAACGCGGGACAGGCGTGCCTCGCGGTGAAGCGCATCTTCCTGTTCGAGAAGATCGCCGAGGAGTTCATGACCAAATTCACCGAGCGCGCGCAGAAGGAATGGAAGATCGGCGAGCAGTTCGCCGCCGACACGAAGATGGGTCCCCTTCACACCGAGCAGCAACGCGCCGAGGTGGAAGCGCAGGTCGCGGACGCCGTGAAGCGCGGAGCGAAGGTGCTCGCGGGCGGCAAGCGGCCCGACGGGGCGGAGTACGCCAAGGGCTGGTTCTATCCGGCGACGGTCCTCACCGACGTCCCCGAGGACTCACGCATGGCGACCGAGGAGGTCTTCGGCCCAGCGGTGCCGCTCTTCATCGTGAAGGAGCTCGACGAGGCCATCGCGAAAGCGAACTCGTCGATCTACGGCCTGGGTTCGTCGATCTTCACCAAGGACATGGCGAAGGCGCGCAAGGCCGCCGAGCAGCTCGACGCGGGATACACCTGGGTGAACGACATCCAGATCGCGTACGACCAGCTCCCGTTCGGCGGCGCGAAGCAGTCAGGCTTCGGCAAAGAGCACGGCATGGAGGCCATCGAGAGCTACACCGAGAAGAAGTCGGTGGTCCTCGGCTCCGGTTAGGAGGACGAAATGACAACCGACGCACAGACGCTCATCACCGCGGCACAGGAGCTGGGCCTCTTCCGGCCGCAGGCCGCGTTCGAGGTGCACTGCTCGAACTGCCACGGCCGCCTCGACGGTCGCGGCGACTGCCCGACCTGCGGGCTCATCGGACGCAACCCGACGGAGCTCGAGCGGCGCGCTCAGTCTGATCCGGCCGGCGTGAGCAAACTCCTCACGGCCGCGATCGCGAAACGCAAGAGCTATCGGCCCGCCGGCCGGGAGAAGTCCGCGGAGCGTTGACCCGCTGCTAGGGAACG
>JANNUM010000337.1:0-1516 GCA_031395235.1 Chloroflexota bacterium | reverse complement strand
CTCGCTCAGCGCCGGTGAGACGCAGCGTGCTGCCGCGATGCTGCGTGGCAATGCGGGCGAGCGCGCCTGGGAGTACTGGGTGCGGCGGCTGCCGCAGCGCAGCCCGGACCCCTAAGCGCAGGGGCGAGCAAGCGGCCGGATCGGTCCCGGTGGCGTATCAACGAAACGCCCGATCCGTACCCGGCGCTGAGTTTTCGTCCCATTTGCGCACGACAGCAGAACGCCGGGTCCCGTTTTCCTGCGTGATCGCACGCTCGAACGCTCAACGGCCATACGGCTGCTCGTCCTATCGGACGTGCACGGAGCAGCTCGCCGGTGTACCGCTGTTCGCCCGCAGGCTTGGCGGCGGTGGGGAAGAAGTTGGTTCGAGGCCCATTTGGGGCAGCTGTGATCGCGGGCGCCGTCGTCCTCGTGTTCTTGGGGACGGCGGCGCCCGCGCTTGCGGATGATCCGCCGACACCGCCGCGCGCCGCCCCGGCACCACGCGCCGGCCGCGCGGTGCCGAGCGGTGCGAGCTACGAGGACATCATCTCCTTCGCGCAGGATTCCGCCCGGGATCTAGGCGCGCTGCAGCAGCAGGCACGCGAGGTCGCGACGGCGCGCAACGAGACGCTCGCTCAGATCAGCACCCTTGCCGCTCTCACCGAGAAGCCGAGCGCGGTACGCAGTCGCCTGGAGCGCGAGGCGCTCCGCCTTTCGGCCAGCGCGCGGACGCCCTCGGCCACGACATTCTCCGCGCCCGTTCGTGAGGCCGCCGAGGAGATGCGCACGCTACGGGTCGAGCTGAAGCAGCAGTACGTCGCGCTTCAGGCTGAGGCGCTGGCGCTCGCCCCGTACGCGGTGATCGCACCGGCGAACGGTGCGTGGGCGACTCCCATACACGGTGAGCTCGCACAGGAATTCGGGCCGACCACCTTCTGGTTCGAGCCGTCGCGCGTGTATGGCGGCGTGTACTACCCGCGCTTCCACGAGGGCATCGACATCGCCGCCCCGATGTACTCGCCGGTCGTCGCCGCGGCACCCGGGCTCGTGGTGTGGGCAGGACCTCTCCCCGATGGCGCGATGGTCGTGTTGATCGCGCACATCGGCGGTCTCGTGTCCCTGTACGCGCACCTCGACGACCGCGTCGCACCACTACGGGTCGCCGCAGGCGATGAGGTGCAACAGGGCCAGATCATCGGCGCGATCGGCATGACCGGGATGACGACCGGCCCACATGTGCACTTCGTGGTGTGGCGCGACGGCGAGCTCATCGACCCGCTCTCGGTGCTCGCTCCCTAGCGCGTTTACCCCTCGGCTCAGGTTTACCCCTCGGCTCAGCAGGACGCGTCGTGCGAGTGTCCTCTCAGGGGCGTACCGGTTGCGGGCGACAGGCTCGCCCACTTGCTCCACCATGTCGCCCAGATGGTGACCCCACCCGACGAGGCAGCGGGGTACGAACGTCGCATCCGGATCGCGTCCGAGCTGGCGACGTGGGGCATCGCCTTCGTTCTGGTGGCATCCGCCGCGCTGCCAA
>JANNUM010000334.1:0-10212 GCA_031395235.1 Chloroflexota bacterium | reverse complement strand
CCACGCGGTGCTCTCATCCCCGCCGTGCATGACGGAGTCCTGGAGCGCCGCGGCCTCGACGATGAGCGCGCGAAGGCCCGCGACCGTCGTCTCCATCTCGAGAAGCATCTCGGCGATCATCGGGTGCTCGCGGATCGGCTTGTCCATCTGTACGCGACGCGCGGCGTAGTCCTGCGCCGCGACGAGCGCAGCCTGCGCGATGCCGAGGCCCTGGATGCCGACGCCGATGCGTGACTCGTTCATGAAGCGCGTGATGCCGCGCCAGCCCTGGCCGATCTCGCCGAGCGGCGTCGCGCGCGTGCCCTCGAACACGAGCGAGCACGTGGGGGAGCCGCGGATGGTGAACTTGTGTTCGGCGCGCTCGACCTTGTAGTTCTCACGTTTGCCGAACGGATCGCGCGTCGAGGGATCGCGGCTAGGGGCGGGATCGTCGGTCCAGCGATCCGCGATGAACAGACTGAGTCCCTCGAGCCCCTTCGATCCCGGCGCGGTGCGCGCGAGGACGATGACGAAGTCACCGTTGCCGGCGCTGATGAACTGCTTGCGGCCGTCGATGAACCAGCAGCCGCCCTGCTGCGTCGCGCTCGTCGAGAGGTTGCCGACGTCGGAGCCGGCCTCGGGCTCGGTCATCGCGACCGCGCCGCTGATCTCGCCGCGCGCGAGCGCCGGGAGGTACCGCTCCTTCTGCTCGTCGGTGCCGTCGCGGAAGATCATCGCGGCGGGCGCAGTATACGCGATGCCGTTCTGGATCATCGTGCTGGCGCACGCTCGCGCGAGCATCTCGATCACGAACGCGGTGACGGTGAAGGGGAGCCCGCTGCCGCCGTGCTCCTTGGGGAACGAGAGCCCGATGAGCCCCAGCTCCGCGAGGCCCTTGATGTTCTCCTGCAGCGGCGCGCTGAGCGAGACCTTGCCGTTCTCGCGGATCACGCCGAGCTCGTCGACCTGGCGCGCGCGCTTCGCGACTTCGCTGCCGATGTACTCGCCCGCGACGGACAGCACCTCGCGCCAGGTGGACACCGTGTCGGCGACGTCGGCGTCCCGGCCTTCGCTCCGCGGGACGATCTCGTCCCAGCGCACCATGCGATCGAAGTTCGTGAGCAGGTCCGGGTTCTCGAGGAAGTAGTTAGGCATAGAAGCGCCTCCCCTTCGCCAATGACGCGGCGGGCGTGTAGCGGTCGCCGTGACGTTCGGCGAGCCGCCGGAGGTCGTCGCGAAGCACGACACCCTCGGAATCGGCCCAGCGGAACGGGCCGCCGAGGAACGGCGGGAAGCCAACGCCCAGCACGGCGCCGAGATCGCCCTCGGCCGCCGAGCGCAGCACGCCCTCGTCGAGGCAGCGCGCCGCCTCGTTCACGAACAGCAGCGTGAGCCGCCGCGCGGCCCCCTCGCCGTGCCACTCGGCGCCAGGCGTCATACCGATGAGCGCGTACACGTCCGCGTTCGGCGTGCGTTTCTTTCCGTCGTAGCGGTAGAAGCCGCGCCCGCCGCGCTTGCCCTGCATGCCCGCGTCGGTGAGCCGCTGCACCGCGCTGGGACCGCTCTTGATGCCGCGCGCGGCCGCGACGGTCTCGCCGACGTGCCGCGCGACCGTGAGGCCGACCTCGTCGGTGAGCGCGAGCGGCCCGATCGGCCAACCGAACGCGACCATCGCGCGGTCCACGTCCTCGATGCGCGCGCCTTCCTCGAGCAGCAGCATCGCCTCGGCCAGCATGAAGCCGAGGACGCGCGTGGTGTAGAAGCCGGGCGTGTCGCGCACGACGATCGCGGTCTTGCCCATGGCCTGCGCCTCCGCGACGACGAGCGCGAGCGCCTTCGGATCCGCCTTCTCGGGCTGCACGACCTCCACCAGCGGCATGCGATGCACCGGCGAGAAGAAGTGCATGCCGACGATCCGCTCGGGATGCTTCGCGTCGCGCGCGATCTCGGCGATCGGCAGCGCGGAGGTGTTCGTCGCGATGACCGCGTCCTCGCGCATGACGTCCTCGAGCTCCTTGATCACGTTGCGTTTCACCGCGATGTCCTCGAAAACCGCCTCGATGACGAGGCCGGCGCGGCGGAAGCCCGAGTAGTCCGTCGTCCCGGTCACCCGCGAGATCACGCGCGCGCTCTCGCGGCGCTCGATGACGCGTTTGCGCGCCGCGTCGGTCGTGAGCTTGCGCACCGTGCCGAGCCCGCGCGCGACGGCTGCGGTGTCGACGTCGCGGATCCGGACCGTCGCGCCGCCGATCGCGGCGGCCTGCGCGATGCCCGAGCCCATCAGGCCAGCCCCGACGATGGCGATGTCGTTCGGCGCCTCGCCGCGTGGCAGACCCTCGAACGCGGCGCGCCGTTGCGCGAGTCCGAGGACGAAGAGTGCGATGAGATTGCGCGACACACTGCTGGTCGCGAGCTCGCCGAAGAGGCTCGCCTCAGCCTCGAGACCCGCTTCCATACCCTTGTCGAGTCCGACCGCGATCGCCTCGAGCGCCTTGAGCGGGGCGGCGTAGTGGCCCTTCGTCTCGGTGAGGGTGCGCGAGCGCGCCTGCCGCAGCGCGTACGCGCGTGCCGGCGCGAACCACGTCGCCGCACGCTCGATCAGCGACGCGCCGCCCTGCACCTTTCGCTTCTCGCCCCGCCGCGCGCGATCCATCGCGGCGCGCTCGAGCGCGGCGGGATGCACGACCTCGTCGACCAGACCGGCGCGCAGCGCGCGGCGCGCGTTGCTGCGGCGCGCGTTCAGGATCTGATCGAGCGCGCGCGGGAGACCGATGAGGCGCGGCAGCCGCTGCGTGCCACCGGCCCCGGGGAGGAGGCCGAGAGAGACCTCCGGCAGACCGACGCGCACGCTCGGCGCGTCGGCGGCGATGCGCCAGTCGCACGCGAGGGCGAGCTCGTATCCGCCACCGAGCGCGCTGCCGTTGATCGCCGCGACGGTGGGGAAGGGGAGCGCCGCGAGATCGTTAAAGATCCGCTGGATCTCGCGGCTGGCCCGGCTCATCTCGGCGGCCGACGGCGACGTCGAGATCAACGACAGGTCCGCGCCCGCGACGAATTGATCGGGCTTCGCGCTCACGATGACGAGACCGCGCGGTCGCGCCGCGCGCGCGTCGTCGATCGCGTTCGCGAGGGCGGCGATCATCGGCAGGTCGATGGCATTCACGTTGTCGGTCGGGCGGTCGATGACGATGCGCGCGATCTCGCCGTTCTCGAAGCGCGCGCCGGCGGGCTTGATCGACGTGATGTCGACCGGCGGCGGAGTGATACGCGTGGTCACGTCGGACGCGCTGGTCACGCGAGGAGCTCGAGCACGATCGCGGCGCCGTTCCCGCCGGCGGCGCACGCGCTCGCGAGTCCGAACTGCACGCCGCGACGACGCATCTCGTTCGCGAGCGTCGTGATGAGCCGCGCGCCGGTCGCGCCGAACGGATGCCCGAGCGCGATCGAGCCGCCCATGACGTTGACGAGGTCCTCGTCGAGCCGGCCCGCGCCGTTCTTCTCGAGCACGTGGAAGGTCGAGAGGACCTGTGCGGCGAACGCTTCGTGCATCTCCACCAGGCCGATGTCCGAGAGCGAGAGGCCGGCGCGCTTCAGCGCGAGCGGGATCGCGTATGCCGGCGCGATGAGCAGCTGGTCCGCGGGATCGACCGCGGCGTACGCGTAGGAGCGGATCGCGACCAGGCCGGTGCGGCCCTCGGCCCGTGCGCGCTCCTCCGACATGAGCAGCACGGTCGCGGCGCCGTCGGTCAGCGGGCTGGCGTTGCCCGCGGTGATCGTGCCGTGCGCGCGGTCGAAGACCGGACGCAGCGTGCCAAGCTTCTCGAGCGTCGTGTCGCTCCGGATGTGTCCGTCCTTCGTCACCGAGCTCCCGTTGCGGTACAGCGGAGCGACCTCCAGCCCGAGGCGGCCGTCGGCCCAGCCGCGTGCGGCGTTCGTGTGACTGCGGAGCGCCCAGCGGTCCTGCGCGTCGCGCGGGATGGCGTTGATCGAGGCCATCGACTCCGCGGACTGGCCCATCGTCAGGCCGGTGCTCGTCTCCTTGATGCCGGGCGCGACCGGCGCGAGGTCGGACAGACGCACATCGGCGAAGCTCCTGGCCTTCTGCGGCAGCGTCTTCGCCTGCGACGCGCGCACCAGCGCGCGCGCGAGCTTCGGCGTGTACGTGATCGGGATGTTCGAGAGGCTCTCCGCGCCGCCCGCAAGTGCAGAGGTCGCGGTGCCGACCGCGATGTGATCGGCCGCGGTCGTGATGGCGACGCAGGCGGACGCGCAGGCCATGCCCACGCTCGCGGCGTAGATGTTCGGCGGAAGACCGAGCGCAAGCACGATCTCGCGCGCGAGGTTGTGATACGCGACCGGACGCGAAACGTTGCCGTAAACGACCTCATCGACGTCCCGCGCCGCGGTTTCCGTACGGGCGAGTGTCTCTGCAGTCGCAACTTTCGCGAGGTCAAGGACGTCGAGGTCGGCGAAGTCGGTGCCCGCTTTCACGAATGGAGTGCGCCAACCGCCCACGACGACCGCCCGCTGAATGCTCGCCATCCGGGTCATGGTACCCGCCCAAACGAACGTTTGGTAGGGACTTTTCAACGTACTGTGCTTGCTTGCCGGTGCGTTACTTGGGCATGCGTGGGGAGGCAGTTTTCGCGCTCGATACCGAGCGTGCTGCGCTGCGCCTCCGGCTCGCGGCGGCCGCGCTCGCGGCCACGCTCGTGCTGCTGGCGGGACACCACGCCAACGCACTCGCGGCAGCGACGATCCCGATCTTCCTCGCCGCCGCCGTGGTCCTTCGCTACGGCCGTGTGGGCCGCATGCCGCGCGCCCGCGCCTTCGCCGGTAGCGCACTCGACGTCGTCGCTGCGACGGCGATCGTCTTCGCGCTCCCCCTCGACGCGCCGACGTGGATCCTCTACGGCTTCGCCATCGCGAACACCGCGCTGTGGCGCGGCCCGCTCGGGGTGTTCGGCGCGACCGCCGCGTCGATCCTCGCCTACGACGTCAGTCTGGTCCTGCGGATCGGCGAGGCCCCGGCCACGGCGCTCTGGGTCGTGCAGGCGCTCGTGGCGGTCGGCCTCATCAGCGCCGAGCTCGTGTACGGCGCCGTGCGCGCGACCGCGGACCGCGAACGGATGCGTCGCCACGGGCACGCCCTCCGCGCATTCGCTGAGGCCAGAGGCAGCGCCGCGCTGCTCGACACGCTGCGCGCGCAGATACTCGCCCTCGGCGCGGTCCACGTTCGACTCGGCAGCGAGGAGAAGGCACTGAAGGAGTCGCTCGGGGGCCGGCCGGGCTTCGTCGCGCGCCTGCCCACACACGAGCCGCGTTACGTCGCGGTCATCCTTCCCACGGACATCGTCGACGGGCCGCAGCTCGAGACCATCGCGCACGACCTCATCGCCGACGTCGCGCCACTCGTCGCGTCGAACGAGCGCGCGGAGCACGCCGAGCGGCTGCGCGACGCCACGGCCCACGCGCTCGACGCCCTGGCCGAGACGCCGCGCGAGGCGACCGAGGCAGGGACGCTCGCGTCCCTGACCGTGGCGGCGGCGGCCGTCGCGGGGCGCGCCGCGATCGTGCGTCTTGCGGACGGCGTTCTGCTGACCGGAGACCTTCCGAAGGACGCGGCGGTCGAGCTCGCGCGCGGCGGGGGCGCTGCTGCGCTGTTGGTCGGCAAGAGCACGCACTGGTCGCGCCCGCTCCTCGCCAAGGTCGACGCGCGCTCCGCGATCGTCGTGACCGCCGGGCAGGGCCGCGGCCTCATCGCGCTGTCGAGCGACCGCGTGCTCACAGAGCCGGAGTTCGCTCTCGTCCAGCGCCTCGCGCACGTCGCCGGCGCGATCGCGGACCTGGTGCGCGAGCGCGATCACGACCGCTCCGACGCGCAGCAGCTGCGCGTCGAGTCCGAGCGCCTTGGCGTCGTGCTGCAGGCGCGCGAGGACGCGGTCGCGATGGCGGCTCACGAGCTGCGCAATCCGCTCACGTCCGTGCACGGATACGCGACGCTCATCTCACGCAACCTCGGCGCCGTGCAGGATCAGCTCACGCGTCTCGATCGCATCATCTCCGACCTCCTCGGCCGCACCGCGCTCGAGAAGGATGTCGCCGACGTCGTGAAGGTCGCGACCGAGGCGGTCGGCCGGCTGCGCGCGCTCACGGGGCGCGATGCGTGGCTCGTGAAGCCGGACCAGCCGGCGCTCGCGCGCATCGACCCGGTCCGCCTCGCGCAGGTCTTCGACAACATGCTCCGCAACGCGGCGAAGTACTCGCCGGAGATCGGCGCGATCACGTTGCAGATCATCCCGGGCGAGGACGAGGTGCGCTTCGTGGTACAGGACGAAGGGGCGGGCATCGCTCCCGACGAGATCGAGCACGTCTTCCAGCGCGGCTTCCGCTCGCCGCGCCTCGCGGACCGGACACCGGGTGAGGGCCTCGGCCTCGCGGTGTGCTGCCAGATCGTCGAAGGGCAGGGCGGTCACATCTCGGTCGAGAGCGCGGGCATCGACCGCGGCAGCAGCTTCACCGTGACACTGCCATCAGTGCGCATCGCGATCCCCAGCGGCGGCGAAGAGGCGACGAGCAGCTAGCCGACGCCCCGCGGTCAGCGTCGACGCAAATTCATCCGAACACCGCGCTCGCTGCCATGCGCAGCGCGGCGACGATGACGACGGCCGCGAGGATCTTCATCAGCACCTGCGGCTTCGTTCGGATCGACACCCACGCGCCGATCGGCGACGCGACGAGCGCGGTGATCGCGACGACGGTCGCGAGCGGGGGATCGATCTGCGCGGTCGCGGCCTTCCCGATCAGCGCCGCGACAGCGGCGAACATGCCGATGCCGAGCGAGGTGCCGATCGCGATGCGCGGTGGGACGCGCAGGAGATACACGAGCGCGCCGATGATCGTCGCGATCGCGCCGATCCCCACCATCCCGCCGAAGAAGCCGAGCACGACCGAGATGCCCACCGCGAGAGGCACGTTGAGGTGCAGATCGTCGGTGCCACTGCGCTGTGGCTCCGCCGGGAGCAGCAGCATCGCCGCGGTCGCGAGTGCCATCACGGCGAAGATGCCGAGCAGCACGCGATCGCTCACGTCGCGCGAGATGAGCGCGCCGGCGAGCGAGGCGGCCGCGCTGGTCGGCCCCATCACTAGGACGAGACGCTTGGAGACGTTGCCGTACTGGCGATGGCGGAACGCCCCCAGCGCGCTGCCGGAGATCGCCTGCACGATCGTGAGTCCGGTGATGATCTTCACCGGTAGCGCACCGATGCCGACCGCGGGTGGTAGATAAAGGAGCAGTGGCGTGAGCACCACTCCGCCGCCGATGCCAAGCAGGCCGGAGAGGAATGACGCGACGAATGCGGAAAGCGCCGTGACGATCTCGGTCCCGGACGGCGTCGGCATGCGCTGTCCTTTATATAGGTGGTGATGCGGCTCGTCCTGCTCGTCCCGCTCGCACTGCTGGTCGCGGCGTGCACCGCGCCGGGAAGCGGAGCACCCGCGTCCGGAACGATCACGGTCCCAACGAGCGCCGCGTCGCGCACGCCGTCGCTGTCGACCGCGCCGAGCGGATCGTCTGCGGCAATGGTGTGGCGGCGCATCCCCGACATCCCGACGGGGCGCAGTGAGGTCACCGCGACGGCGTTCCGGGGCGAGGTCTACGTCATCGGCGGCTTCGGCGGCGGCCGGGTCGTCGAGATCTTCGACGGGCAGCGTTGGCGGCGCGGACCGGATCTTCCGCTCGGGGTCGATCACGCGATGGCCGCGGCGGTCGAGATCGCCGACGGCGCCGGTGTGTACGTGTTCGGTGGGAACGCCGGCGGGCCGACCGCGCGCAGCTTCCGGCTCGCGCCGGATGCGACGGCATGGCGCGAGATCGCCGCGATGCCGGGACCTCGCTCGCAGGCCGCGGCGGTCGCGCGCGGCTCGTCCATCTACGTCGTCGGCGGGTACGACGGACAGCGGCTGGTCGCGCCGACGTACGCGTACGAAGCGAACGCCGATCGCTGGCGTCAGGTCGCGCCGATCCCGACGACGCGCGATCACCTTGCCGCAGCGATGTTGACGGGACGCATCTGCGCGATCGGCGGGCGCAAGCTATCGCTCACGACGAACCTCGCGACATTCGAGTGCTACGACCCGGGCGCGGATAGCTGGGAGGCGATGCCGAGTGCGCCGACCGCGCGCGGCGGCGTTGGTGCGGCCGCCGTTGGCGACCGCTTCGTCTTCGTCGGCGGCGAGCAGCCCAGCGGGACGTACAAAGAGGTCGAGATGTTCGACTCAGCGACCCGGGCGTGGTCGCGTCTCGCAGACCTTCCGAACCCGCGCCACGGTATCGGTGTGGTCGCGGTCGGGCGCACCGTTTACGTGATGACCGGCGGTCCGACGCCCGGTGGCAGCCAAACGCCGGTATCGGAGGCCCTCGACCTGCAGGCTCCGTGATCCAGCGAACACCGGTCGTGTCGGCTCGCGCATTTACGGGCGTGCCGCGCGCGCGCAAAATCAGCGAGTGGGAAAGGGCTGGGGGCGCCGTCGTGTTTTGATCGCCGCTGTCATCGCCGCGCTCGTGGTCGTCCCGGCGGTGCTGGTGATCGCGCAGCAGCGCGCGGCGGGCGCGGCCACGATCCTCTCGATCCTCGATGGCTCCGCGTCGGTCGCGCGCGGGACCGCGACGTTCGCGGCCGCGTCTGACGGCGACATCGTGAACACCGGCGACCTGGTGCAGACGGCGGATCGCAGCCATGCGCTGGTCACGTTCTTCGATGGATCGACGCTGGAGATCGAGCCTGCGACGACGGTGCAGATCGAGGAGGCCTCGAGCGCCGCGAGCGGGGCGATCGCGATCCGCATCTCGCAGACGATCGGTCGGACCTGGGCGAGCGCGCAGAAGCTCACGCGCGCCCATTCGAAGTTCGAGATCCGAACGCCGACGTTGACCGCGGCCGTGCGCGGCACCGGCTTCATCACCGAGGTGCTGGCGGACGGGACCACGACGGTGCGGACCACCGACGGCAGCGTGGAGGTCACCGCGCAGGGTCAGAGCGTGATCGTCGCCGCGGGTCAGACGACGACCGCGCAGCCGAACGCGCCACCGACAGCCCCGGTGCCGACGGCCGCGCCGCCGAACCGGCTTCGCTTCGGAATGCACTCGCCCGCGTATCTCGTCGTCCTGGACTCGTTCGGCCGCGCGTGCGGGATCGTGCTGCCCGGTCCGACCGTCGTGCGTCAGATCCCCGGCTGCCTCGCGAGCGATCCCGGGACGGAGCCCCAGCTGGTGGACGTGCCGGACGCGGCCGCGGGCACGTACCGGATCTTCGTCGCGTCGATCGCTCCCGGTGGTGCGTTCGTCGCCACCGCGTCGGCGGTGGATGGCGCGGGCGGCCTCTCCTTTAACTACACCGTGAGCGGGAACGGTCAGCCGGGCGCGAAGTTCACAACGAGCATCGACGTGGCGACCGGACCGAACGACGTGCTCACCGCGAGTGGTCTTGGTCCGCTGACCATCATCGAGCAGGCGCCCGTGAAGTTCGTTCGCGGCCCGGCGTCACCATTGCCGGGCGCGAGCGGTACGCCGGATACGGCGGCGTTCCCGCCGCTGCCGGGGATCGGTTTCGCGGCCGGCACCAACATCACGGTCACGCCGCCGCCGCTCGTGTCGCCGACAGCGCTGCCGGAGATCTCGCCCAGCCCGCTGCCGACGGTCGTCGTCCCCTCTCCGACGCTCGCGACCGCACCGACGCTCGCGCCAACTCCCGTTGCGACGATCGTGCCGACGTCGATCCCTACCGTGGCGCCGACCGTGATCCCAACGCCGACGCCGACGCCGACGCCGACCCCGACGCCGCAGCCCACGCCCACGCGGCCGCCAACGCTCACCGGCGGCACGGCATGGCCGGGCGGATTCCTCAGCGTCCTCGGTGAGAACTGGCCGGTCGGGGTGGCCGTTGTGATCACCTGGCCCGACGGCACGCAGGTCGGCGGCGCCGATGTGAACACGCTGGGACAGTTCGCGACGCGGATCAGCGTGCCCGCGAAGGCCGTGCCCGGGACGACATACAAGGTCAGGGCGAGTGGAGGCGGGCTCAGCGCGACTGCGGACGTCCTCGTCATCTACACGCCGTCGTTCACGCTTAACGTGACGAGCTCACCCGCACCTGGGGCGCAGGTGCCCTATTCAGGTAGCGGCTGGCCACCGACCGGCGACTACAGGATCCTGTTCGACGGGACTGAGATCGC
>JANNUM010000323.1:0-2888 GCA_031395235.1 Chloroflexota bacterium | reverse complement strand
CCACGCGTGCGCTCCACCGAGGGTGACGCGCCGCGCGGGATGAACCGCATCGTCTCCTCGTCGCCGAACACACGCTCGTGCAGCGGCTCGGCGTCGGCGATCTCGAACGAGCGGATGACGAGGCGCGGCGTCTCGATCGGGAACGCCAACGCGCGGCTGGCGCGATCGGACGTCGGCTCTGCGGTCACGGTGCCTTGAGCATAGGGTCGAGAGCCAGAAGGGCGCGCAGTGCCGCCGGCCACGCGAAGTGGTGGCGCGACGCCACGGCACCGGTCGTTTCGTCGTACGCCTCGGGCAGCAGGCCGTCCCAGGTCTCGACGCGTTCCAGGCGCTGCCAGCCCCGGCGCTCCCGCTCCACGTCTGCGAGCACGCGCGCCACGACGATCTCCTGCAGATCGCCCAGCGGCCACGGATGTGGCGTGTGCAGCGAGCCGAGCCCGCTCAGCGCGCCCGCGAAGTAGCCGTCGTTCGCCTTGCTCCACGCAAACTCGATCGTCGCGCGCCACACTGGATCGTCCGCGCCGCAAAAGCCCCAGGCGGGAGCGAACACCGTCGGAAGATCGTTCGCATCGTGGTAGTGACGCGGGCCCTCACCGCGCGCGCCGCGGACCGCGTACGCGAACCGTCCCGAATCCGTGAAGCCGCTCCGCGTCGCGTCGCGCACGTCCGCAGCCGTGCGCGGATCGAGGTCGCGGAGGACGCGCCACAGGAGCACGTGGCTCGAGAAGTGGAACGGCTGCTCGAGTGGGTCGTCGGCCGGGGTCTCGTCGGTCGCGATGAGACCGAACCCCTTGCGCCGCGCCAGTAGCGCCCGCAAGAGCTCGTCACGCAGCGGCGCGTAGCGACCCTGAAGCCCGCTCTCTCCGGTGAGCCGCGCGTGATCCTCAAGCAGGAGCAACGGGAAGAGCTGCTGATCGAGCTGGAACGCGGGATCCTTCGCCGCGCCGTTCGCGAGCGACGCGCGTGGCCACCAGCCCGCCGGGCGCTCGGCCGCCTCGAAGAGCCAGCGCAGGAATCCGTCGACGACCGCGCGGACGCGTTCGTTGCGCGGCGCGAGGCCCAGGAGCATGCGACACACGTAGTACGCGTCGCGCGTCCACACCAGCGGAAGGATCTCGTGATCCGCGAGCAACGCGACGAGATCGTCGCCCGCCTGCGCGGCCGCGCAGTCGAGCGCGTACGCCACCCCGCGGCGGATCGCGCGATCGGACTCCGCGTCGCGTCCGACGCCCTGCCACCAAGCCCGCCGCTCGCGCACCTCCGCTCCGACAAGATCGTGGCCTTCACCGGCGAGCAGCATGGCCTCGCGCACCGCGTTCTCGAGCGTGTCGCCGAACGCGATGGCCACGACGAAGGGCACGCTCATATTGGCGGGCACCTCGGAGCCGGCTGGAAGCGCGATCGCCGCTGCGGCGCGGAGCTCGCGGTCATCGATCCACACCAGGCGGCCGTCCTCGCCGAACGTGGTGCGCTCCAGCGCTTGCGGCAGCGCGCCGCCTGGGGTGAGCTGCGTGTACGCGGCGCGAGCGAGGCGCATCGTCCCTTGCCAGTCGGTCAGGGTGTACGTCGGCTTCGCGCGGGCGGCGACACGGACGATCTGTAGCGCGCCACGGCGGCCGCGCGGCGCCAGCGTGAGCACTTCGATGCGCGCGTGGGCCGGCTCGAGCACGGCGAGCGGCAGCATGTCTTCGACGAGGAACGCATCCGCGTCGCCGCGCAGGATGGAGAGACCGAAGCCGCGCCGCGACGGCGACGCGAGATCGGCACGATAGCGGCGCGCGGCCGGTTGATCGCCGCGGCTCGCATCCGGGAACGCCGGCGCGTCGGTGAGGACGATCCGCCCATGGACCGGATGCGTGATGCCGAGCGAGAGCCACCGACCGTTCGGCGTGAGCGTGCCGGCGACGATGCCGTTGCCCACGTCGAGCGGTTTGTAGGGCTTGCGCGGGTCGAGTCGAGTCGGGCGCACTCGCTATCCCGCCGCGAGCCAGTCGAGCGTGACGGCGGCGGTCCAGGACTGGTCGCGCGAACCCAGCGGCTCGGCGGTAAAAGGCTCGAAGTATTCGGCGAAGCGCGCCTCGGGACGCGCGAGCAGTGCGAGGTTGGCCTCGCGCAGACGCGCGGCCTCGCTCTCGAGGCCGTGCGCCCGCAGCCCGCACCAGAGCAGCCAGTTGATCACCGGCCAGGCGGGACCGCGCCAGTACGCGCGCGGGCGGAACTCCGGTGAGCGCGCCCCGGTGCTGAGGACGACCGGGAACGCCAGTCCCTCCGCGCCCGCGAAGTCCGGGCCGAAGATGCGGTCGGCGAACCGGCGCGCCTCGGCGCCGGTCAGGCTCGGGACGAGCAACGGGCAGAGACCCGCGCTCGTCACGCAGCGGATCGGACGTTCGGCGCGCAGGTCGAAGTCGAGCGCGAGCTCGAGCCCGTGGTCCCAGCAGCCTCTAACGGCCTCGGCCGAACGCTTCGACCATTCGCCGATCGCGGCACGCTCGCCGGCCGGCGCACCCGCGAGCTCCGCGATCTGCGCCAGCGCGTCGTTGGCCGCGACGAAGATCGCGCTGCACTGCACGTCCTTGATGAGGAAGGGGTGCGCGCGCCGCGCGACCTCGTCGTCATACTTCGCCGCGCGGAGGAGCCCGACCAGCCACAGATAGCGGTCGTACTCGGCCTTTGTGGGACGCTCCGCGGCATCGACGAGACTGACGTCGGTCCTCGGGTACGGCGGGAGGTCGCCGACCAGGGTCGCGGCGAGCGCCGCGTCCCAGCGCGGGGTGTTGTCGGTGCCCTCCCACGGGTGGTAGACGGTGATGAGACCGGAGCGTTCGGGGTCCCGCCGTTCCGCGAGGTAGCGGTGCCACGCGAGCAGCTTCGGATAAAGCGCGCAGGCG
>JANNUM010000302.1:0-1918 GCA_031395235.1 Chloroflexota bacterium | reverse complement strand
TGCACGATGAACGGCGTCACCCAACCCGACGGTCCACCGAGCATCTTCGTGATGTTCGGCAGGAAGACCGTCGTCGTGGGCACGCCGGGTGTTCCGCATGGAGCGGCAGGAGCGGCCGATGCGGTCCGCACGTCCGCGGTCGTCGTCGCCGCGGCGACGGGTCGCGCGGCGGCGCCGAGCGTGAGCGCGAGCACACAGGCAAGCACAACTGCGACCTTCCTCACGGCGGCGAGTATGCGTGAGGTGCCTTCCTCAGAAGTCCTAGCCCCGTAGCAATTCGCGAAGCGCCGTCACATCACGTGCGTATGCCTGCGGCAGACGATCACGACCGTCGGCGCCAAACGTGAGAGGGCGCGCTGAGGATGCGCTCAACCACGGCGAAGAGAACGCCATATGCCGCAGCGCCGAGCTGGCGTGATCCCCCCAGCGCCTGCGCGAGCGTCGTCTTGCCGGTCGCGGGCGCACCGCCGACGATCACGAGACGGCCGCTCATGATCCGAGCGGTATTGCGCCGCCGTCATACACGAGCCGGCCATCGACGACGCGCGCGACATCCCACATCCGGTGCGGTTCGCTCTTCCCGGGCGCTAGTAGATGCACGACGGTCCACCCGTCGACCGTGAGGCGATCCGAAAGCATCCGCCGATGGCAGCGCCACCACAGCGTCTCGGCGCACATGAACGCCGTGGTCTTCTCGTGCGCGACCGCCTCGAGGCGTGCGTAGTCCGCCGCGAATTCGGCGCTCGCCATGTGATCCGCGTATCCGCGGAACGCGTCCACCTTCAGCGCGACGTGTGGCGAATCCGGCACTGCGTCGCGGCGCCCGCCAAGGCCGCGCAGGTGCAGGTACCCGATCCCAGCCTCCGCGAGGGAGGACGTGAGCTCGGACCGACCGAACTGGGGATGCCGGCGCGAACCCGGAACGCTTCGCACGTCGGCGAGCAGTCTGATCCCGGCCTCGTTCAGCGCCGCGAGGAGCTCGTCGACCGGCCGCGTTCCGTGGCCGGTCGACCACACCGTAGACATTGAGTCAGTGTGGAAGACTTGGGTGGTGAAGGTCGCTTGGCTCTACGTGGCGCCGGTGAAGAGTCTCGCCATCGAGGAACGCGCCAGTGTCTACATCAAGAGACACGGCGTCGACGGCGATCGGGAGTTCTGTCTCATCGGTGCGGAGGGGCGGCTGCTCAACGGCAAGCGGCTCGGGCCGGTGAACGCGATCCGAGCCCGATTTGATGCCGGGACCAGCCACCTCGAGCTGCGGATGCCGAACGGCGCGGGGGTCGAAGGCGTCGTGCGCGCTGGTGAGGCGGTCGTCGTAACGATCTATGGACACTCGGCGCCGGCGCATGTCGTCGAGGGTCCGTGGGCCGAGGCGCTCACGGAGGAGATCGGTCGTCCGATCCGTCTGGTTCGGCTCGACCGCGCCGGCGACGGCGTGGACCGCGCAACGAAGGCCGCTGGAGTGACGCTGCTTTCGCGCGGATCGCTCGAACGGCTCGCTGAAGAGGCCAGCCTTGACGCGCCGGTCGACCCGCGACGTTTTCGGATGCTCATCGGCATCGAGGAGGCGAGCCCTCACGAGGAGGACGGCTGGATCAGTAAACGCGTACGGATCGGGGAGGCGGTCGTCGTGCCTGGCGGCAACGTCGGTCGCTGCGTCGTCACGACGATGGATCCCGACACGGGCGAGTCCGACCTCGACACGCTCGAGGTGCTCGCGCGTTATCGAGGCTCGACATGGTCCAGCGAGCCGCTGGCGTTCGGCGTGTGGGCGACCGTCGAACACGAAGGTCGCGTTGCGCTCGGCGACAACATCGCTCTTCTGGAGGATTAGCGCATGACCGACGTGAACGTGCGCGCGATCAGTCCGGATCAGCACGACGCGGTGATGCACTACTTCGACATGGTCGCGTATGCC
>JANNUM010000253.1:0-8487 GCA_031395235.1 Chloroflexota bacterium | reverse complement strand
GCGTCGGCGACGAATCTCGTCGACACACTCGCGCGCCGGCCCGAGGCAGAGCATGACGAGCTGCGTCGCGCGGAGAAGGCGGGGAAAGTCCTCGTGGGCAAGGCCGCCGAGAAGGAAACAAAGTCGATCCACGAGGCCGTGCGCGCGAAAGAGCGCGGGATGTCGAAGCTACTCGAATACGACCCCGCTCGGCGCGCTCTCTTCCAGGACAGCTTCACCGTGCGTAAGGGCGAGCCGGTGAACCTCCACGCGGTCTACTACGCGCTTACGCCGCAGCGCGAGGCGCGCACCGTGAGCCTCACACTCGAGCCGCCGGCCCGAACTCTCGCGGCAACACCGGGCCTTGGCATACGCAAGGACATCCGCATCGCGGACGAGGGCCTCGCGGCCGGCGTGCGATACCGCCTGCGTAACGATGGCGACGAGACGATCGAGCTGTCGTTCACCAGCGCCTCGAACCTCGGGCTCCTCGGCGAGCACGAGGCAGCCGATGTCATCACCGTGGGCCCGCGCAAGACCACGGCGGGGAAGCCGATCGAGGTGCGCAACGTGACGGAGGTTCAGGTGCACTCCGAGTCCAAGCACTTCGACCTCACGCTCGCGATCGATCCACCAGCGCTCGTGGCGACGAAGCCGATCTACGCGGTGACCAACTCCGAATCGGGCTTCGAGCGCATCTATCAGCAGCTTGAGATCACGATGACCTGGAACGTGGAGATCGAACCCGACAGTCATGTCGACCTCGAGATCCGCGGCACTGCGCTCGGCCAGATGGTCGAGCCGGAGGCCGTGCGTCCGACCGCGCGTCGCCGCAAGGCAACCACGCCCACGGGCGAAACTCCGGCCCGTCCACGGCGGTAGACCCAACGCCGATGTACGAACCGGGCCCCTCCACCGCTCCGCCCACCGCACGGCTCCCCGCACCGCTCCCCGCGCCACGCTCGACCGGTCCGAGCGGTGCCGCGTGGCTCCTCGTCGGTGTGATCGTCGGCGGTGTTGCGGGCGGCGCGACCGCCACGCTGCTCGACGGCCGCCCACCAGCTGAGCAGGTGCCAACACCGGTCCCCACCGCGCTCGCGTCGAGCGCATCGGTGACGGTGCCGGCCGGTGCCGATCCGATCGTCGATGTCGTCAACGAGCTGCTTCCCGCGGTCGTGACCGTCGTGAACCGCACGGCGACCGGAGCCCAGCAAGCGAGCGGCTCGGGATTCGTCATCGACGCGCGGGGCTATGTCGTCACGAACAACCATGTCATCGAGAACGTTCGCGGCGGCGGCGCGGGCGCGTCGTTCGACGTGATCTTCAGCGACAACCGCAAGCTGACGGCAACCCTCGTCGGGCGCGATCCCGACACGGACATCGCCGTGCTACAGATCTCTCCCAGCGGGCTAAAGGTCGCGCAGCTCGCGAACAGCGAAGACGTTCCCGTGGGCGCGACGGTCGTCGCGATCGGCAGTCCGCTCGGCGAGTTCCAGAACACCGTCACGACCGGCGTCGTCTCGGGCAAGGGACGCCGCGTACAGGTGAGCGCGCGGGTGACCCTCGACGACCTCCTCCAGACCGATGCCGCGATCAATCCCGGCAACTCGGGCGGTCCGCTCATCTGGGCTGCGGCGCGTCGCGTGATCGGGATGAACACGCTTGTCGCGGACCCTAGCCAAGCGCAGGGCATCGGCTTCGCGGTTTCCGCGAACACGATCCGTGCCGTCGCCGACGAGCTCATCCGCAACGGGAAGATCGAACGTGCCTACATCGGCATCTCCTACTCGCCGCTTCCGCCGCGCGCCGCCGTAGCCCTCGGGCTCCCTGCCACCGCGGCCATCCAGATCACGTCGGTGGAAGTGGGCACGCCGGCCGCGCAGGCGGGTCTGCGCGTCGGTGATGTCATCACCAAGGTCAACAATCAGCAGATCGACCAGCAGCACCCACTTCAGCTCGAGCTCATGAAGTACCGGGCCGGCGACCGGGTGCGGCTCGCGATCGTGCGCGGCACGCAGAGCATGACCATCGAGCTGACACTCGGAGCTCGCCCGATCTGAGCGGCGGCCGCGTGACCCTGGGCCGGCGCGACGCCTTTCTCTATCTGGCCGCCGCCACGCTCGGCAGCTTCGGTCTCGGCGTCGCCGCGTTCTATCTGAACTTCCTCTACCGCGCGCTCGGCTATGACGGCATCGCGCTCGGCGCCCTCGTTGGTGCGGCGGCGTTCGGCATAGTGCTCGGTGCGATCCCCGCCGCGACGATCGCGCGCGGGCGCTCACGCCGCACGGTGATCCTCAGCGGTGGCGTCATCGCCGCGACCGGCCTTGTCGGCCTGGTGTTCTTCGACGCCTTCGTTCCGCTGCTGCTATCGGCGATGCTCTTCGGCGCCGGCGGTCTTCTCGCGTCGTCATCGGGTGCCGCGCTGCTCGCCGACGCCACGGCCGCCTCGTCGCGCTCGTCGCGATTCGGTCAGCAGATCGCGCTCGGCACCATGGCGGCGTTCTTCGCGAGCGCGCTTGCGGGCGTCCTTGCCGCACCGGTGGCGGCTTTGCTCGGCGCGCGGCCCGATGACGCGATCGTGCTGCGCGTGCTCGTCGGAGGCGGTGG
This sequence comes from Chloroflexota bacterium, assembly GCA_031395235.1. Classification (GTDB taxonomy): domain Bacteria; phylum Chloroflexota; class Limnocylindria; order P2-11E; family P2-11E; genus CF-39. Next base: position 5,901 of record JANNUM010000253.1, on the reverse strand, counting down.
CCTGGCCGCCGCGACGAGCGCGATCCCCATCCTGTTCATCAAGAACGTGCCGGTCGCGGGCTCCGCGCTCGACGCACCGCGCCGGTACAGGCTGCTCGCGCGTTTTCTCACCGTCGAGTTCGTCTTCGGTCTCGGCGCGGGAAGCTTCCTGCCGTTCACCAATCTGTTCTTCGCGGAGCGATTCGGTCTGCCGTTCGCAACACTCGGCATCGTGCTCGGTGCCATCGCCGCCGCCGGCAGCCTCGGTGCGCTCGCGCACGGCCTCATCGCCCGCCGCTACGGCTCCGTTCCCTCTGTCGTGGGCGTCGTCTTCGCCTCGTTGCCATTCGCGATCGTCGCCGCCATCACCGGCGATACGCGCATCGCGATCGCGGCGCTCGCGCTGCGCGCCTTCTTCATGTACGGCTCGACCGCGACGTGGAACGCCGTGACGTTCTCCTCGTTCACGCCACGCGAACGTGCCGGGGTGAACGCCGTCGCGGCGCTCGCGTGGGCCGGCGGGTCCGGGACGGGCGCGGTGATCTCCGGCGCCATCCGCGGCGCTGTCGGCCCCAACGGTTACACCGCGAATCTGCTGACGCTCGTCGTCTTCTACGCGGCGGCCGCGGCGCTGATCCTCGTGTTCTTCCGCCGGCACGTCCCGAGCGGCGACGTTGGCGCGGTCGCCATCACTGCGCCAGACTCACGCGCGTGACCACCCCAGCGCGTGACCTCGTCGCTACTGCGTTCTCGGACGCGCTCGGACGCGCCGCGCGCCAGCACGGCTGGGAGGGCACCGAGGGCGTTCCGATCGACGTCGAGGTGCCGGCAAACGTCGAGCACGGCGACTACGCGACGAGCATCGCGCTGCGTCTCGCGAAGACGCTGCGCAAGCCGCCGCTCCAGATCGCGGCCGCGATCAAAGATCAGCTGGATCTGCGCCCCCCGCTCGCCTCGGCCGAGATCGCGGGCGGCGGTTTCGTGAACGTTCGCCTCGATGTGGCCTGGCTGCGCGGTCAGGTCGACGCGATCATCGGCGAAGGCACCGATTACGGCCGCTCGTCGACGCTGCGAGGGACGCGCATCCAGGTCGAGTTCGTGTCCGCGAATCCCACCGGTCCGCTCACGCTCGCGAACGCGCGCGGCGGCCCGCTCGGCGACGTGCTCTCCGCGGTGCTGCAGTTCGCGGGCGCCGACGTCCGGCGCGAGTACTACGTCGAGGACGGCGGCACGCAGGTGAAGCGCTTCGGCGAATCGGTCGCGATCCGTTACCGCCAGCTCTTTGGCGAGGACACCCCGGTCCCGCCGGATGCGTATCCGGGCGACTACGTGAAGGACATCGCCGCGCAGATCAAGGAGCGACACGGAGACGTCTACCGCACCCTCACCCTCGAGGAGCAGGGGCGCGTATTCGTGCCGATGGCCATCGACTGGGTGGTCGCGGATGCGCAGCGGGTGACACGGAAGTTCGGCATCAAGTTCGATACCTGGTTCAGGCAGTCGTCCTTCCTCGAATCCGGCTACTTCACGAAGACGATGGAGGAGCTGAGACGCCGCGGCTTGCTCGTCGACCGCGACGGCGCGGTGTGGTTCGAGACGCCCGAGGCGCGCGCGCTCGACCGCGAAGGGGAGGAGGGCTGGGTCGTCGTCCGCTCGAACGGCGACCCGACGTATCTCGGAACGGACATCGCGTATCACCGCCTCTGCCTCGAGGAGCGCGGTATCGATCTCAAGATCAACGTGTGGGGCGCGAACACGCACTACCACCTGCTGCAGATGAAGATCGCGTTGCCCGCTCTCGGCCTCCAGGAGGACCGCTGGAGCGTCCTGCTCTACCAGTACGTCCGCTTCCTTCACGAGGGTGTGCTGCAGCGGATGGGCAGACGCACCGGACTCTTCCTGCTGCTCGAGGACGTGCTCGAGGCGGTCGGGGCTGACGCCACGCGCTTCCTGTTATTGCAGCGCGGCGCCGACAGCCAGCTCGATTTCGATTTCGAGCTCGCGGTGCAGCAATCGAACGACAATCCCGTCTATTACGTGCAGTACGCGCATGCGCGGATCGCGAGCATCTTCCGCACCGCCGCCGAGCGCGGCATCACACCCGATGGAGCCGACCTCTCCGTGCTCACGACGCCCGGCGAGTTCGCCCTCATCAAGCTCTGCCTACGTTTCCCCGAGCTCCTCGCCGACATCGCCGGCCACCGCGGCGTGCATCTGCTTACGGGCTATGCGCTCGAGCTCGCGGGCGCGTTCCACGGTTTCTATCGCGACCACCGCGTGGTGAGCGACGACGCCGCAGTCTCGAAGGCACGACTGAGTCTGGTCCAAGCGGTGCAGGTCACGCTGCGTCAGACGCTGGGTCTACTCGGGGTGAGCGCGCCCGAATCGATGTAACTCCAGCCGATTCAGGTAGCTCCTCCACCGACGTCTGGTGCGCGTGCCACCGCTGCACATGGTTGAGGCTCGCGTTGGTGGCGATGCGGAAGATCCACGGGCCGAAGGGGGCGCCCAGAGACCCCCTCCTAAGCCGCTTACCCGAGGGCCTCTCGGTGTGTTTCGCGTATTGTGGTGCCCCCGATGGATCTCACTTGGTTGGGACACGCTTGCTTCCGCATGCGCGGCCGCGAAGGCATCGTCCTCACCGACCCGCCCGATCCCAAGTCCGGGCACGCGATCTCGCGCACGGAGGCCGGGCTCGTGACGATCTCTCACGACCACCCCGGCCACTCCAGCCTGAAGTCGGTCGGGGGCGAGCCGGTCGTGCTCCGGGGCCCCGGCGAGTACGAGGTGCACGAGGTGCTCGTGACCGGGTTGGGCACGTTCCACGACGACGAAAAAGGCACAGCGCGCGGCCCCAACGTCGTGTTCGCGATCCGTCTCGACGACCTGGTGATCTGCCATCTCGGTGATCTCGGCCACGCGCTGCCCGCCGCGGACCTCGAGCGGCTGGGCGACGTCGACATCGCGCTCGTGCCGATCTCCGGCGCGGACACCAACCTCTCCGCCGCGAAGGCGGCCGAGATCATCCATCAGCTCGAGCCCAAGGTCGTCGTGCCGATGTCCTACGACCCCGAGGTTCAGAAAAAGGACAGCCCCTACGAGCGCCTCTTACACGAGCTCGGCGTGAAGGAGCTGACGGCCGTGCCAAAGCTCTCCGTCACGCGCAGCTCCCTGCCCGAGAACGTGCAGGTCATCGCGCTCGACTCGCGCGCGCGGTAGTCCTAGGCTCACGCGCCAGAACGCGGAGGAGGGGACGATATGCGCGCACGCGCAGAGGTCGTACAGGCATTCCGGTACGGCCTCATGATCTTCACGCTCACTGCTCTTCTCGGTCTCGCGAACGCGACACAAGTCTTTGGCGCTCTCGATCGCAACACGCTGCTCACGCATCTCCATTCCGGGACCCTCGGCTGGATCACGATGGGTGTGATCGGGATAGCGATCTGGATCTTCGCTCGCGAGAACGAAGACCTCGGTGCTGCCGTCATGCTCAGCGCGATCACCACGGCCGCATACGTCATGGCCTTCTGGTCAGGCGTTTTCATCCTTCGCGGGGTGTTCGGGGTCGCGGAGCTCGCGATCATCGTGTACTGGTGGTGGTTCGTCTTCACGCGCGCCCGGGCGCAGGGGGGCATCGGCCGGCTCGACATCCCGAAGCTGTCGGTCCTGCTCGGCCTGACCACGCTCGTCATCGGCTCGACGCTCGGCGTCATCGTGCAGGTGCTCCTGGCGACGGGCAACGCGATTCCGACGAACGTCGATCTCGTTGGCGCTCACGCGTCGGCGCAGACCGGTGGCTATCTCGTGCTCGTCGCGGCCGGCTTCGCGGAGTGGCAGCTCGCAGGTGGCGGCAAGCGGAGCACTCTCGGCCTCGTCCAGGTGTATCTCCTGTTCGTCGGCGGCCTAGTGCTCTCGTTCAGCCTTCTGCTCGCGTCGGTGCTGGGTCAAGCGCTGTCGCAGGCCCTACCCGGGATCGCGACCCTTTTGACCCTCGCCGGCATCATCATCGTCGCACTGCGTTTCGGACGAGCGGCCATCGCGGCTCCGTGGATGGCGGTCACAGGGACACGGCACATCGCGATCGCGGTGCCGTTCCTTGCTCTCGCGGTGGTCCTGCAGGCGATCCTCGTGCAGCAGTTCATCGCGGCGCAGGGCGACTTCACGAAGATCTCGATCGGACTTCTGCACGCGCTCGATCACGCGTACTTCATCGGGGTCATGACGAACATCCTGTTCGGCGCGATCCTCGTGACATCGGCCGATCGCCCGCGCGCGTGGCCGTGGGCGGACCAAATCATCTTCTGGGGCCTGAATCTCGGCGCCGCCGCCTTCATCGCGGTCCTGATCTTCGTGGGCTCGGGCGAGGGCAAGGGGGCGTTCACGCACCCGGTGGCGTTCGTCGCGCCGATCATGGGTCTGTCCGCCTTATTGGGCGTTGCGACGTACCTCATGCGCCTGATGGGTGTGCCGGCAGCCTCTTCCGCGCGGGCACGGGCCTAGTCACTCGGTACCGGACGGTCGGGGCGGCCCGGCCGTCCGGTATACTTTTCCTACGTCGCGCACGCGCGCGGCGACTTTTTCTGTCCGGATGGTCCGAGTTTCCGATGTACGCCATCGTTCGCAGCGGCGGTAAGCAGTACCGCGTCGAAGAGGGAGCCCTCGTCAGCGTCGACAGCCTTGCCGGCAAGGTCGGTGAGACCGTCACGCTCGGCGACATCCTCGTCATCGCAGACGGCGACGACGTGAAGGCCGGCCAGCCGGCGCTCGAAGGCGCCAAGGTGACGGCGGAGATCGTCGCCCACGGCAAGGGCCCGAAGATCCACATCCTCCGCTACAAGAACAAGACCCGCCAGCGCGTCGGTCGCGGACATCGCCAGTCGGAGACGACGCTCCGGATCACGAAGATCGAGGCTTAAAGAGAAATGGCGCACAAAAAAGGCGCAGGCTCCACCCGCAACGGTCGCGACTCCGCCGGCCAGCGGCTCGGCGTGAAAGAGTTCGCCGGCTCGCAGGTCCAGGCGGGCACCGTCCTCGTGCGTCAGCGCGGCACGCGACTTCTGCCCGGCCAGAACGTCGGCGTCGGCAAGGACCACACGCTGTTCGCGCTCGTCGCCGGCGAGGTGAAGTACACGCCCGCGCGCGACGACCGGCGCAAAGTCAACGTCATCCCAGCGGCATAGAGAGAAGGACCGGATGAAGGAAAAGATCCACCCCAAATACGTCGACGCGAAGGTCATCTGCGGCTGCGGCAACACGTTCATGACCGGGTCGACCAAGCCCGAGCTTCATGTCGAGGTCTGCGCGAAGTGCCACCCGTTCTTCACGGGCAAGCAGCACCTTCTCGACATCCAGGGTCGCGTCGATCGCTTCAACAAGCGGTACGGGACCAAGCAGGCGGAGCAGCCGGCCGCGAAGGCGGAGGCCGCTCCGGGCCGTTAGCTGCCGCCGATCAGCGCCTCGACCCACGCGGGTCTCGAGGTGATCGTCGGCTCGATGTTCAGCGGAAAGAGCGAGGAGCTCATCCGTCGTGTGAAGCGTGCGGTCATCGCGCGCCGCGCGGTGCAGGTTTTTAAGCCCGCCGTCGACGTTCGCTTCAACAGCGAGCTGGTGAGCTCGCACGACGGCGACTCGTTCCAGGCGCGTCCGGTGCTCGTGGGCGAGGAGATCCTGCAGCTCATGTCGCCGGACACGACGGTCGTCGGTATCGACGAGGTCCAGTTCTTCGACCACGCGATCGTCGGTGTGGTGCGCAAGCTGGTCGCGAGCGGCCATCGCGTCATCTGCGCGGGCCTCGACCTCGACTTCCGGGGCGAGCCGTTCGGTCCGGTGCCGGCGCTGCTGGCCATGGCGGAGCGCGTGGAGAAGCTGCAGGCGATCTGCGTCGTGTGCGGCGAGCCCGCGACGCGCACGCAGCGGATCGTC
>JANNUM010000224.1:0-2944 GCA_031395235.1 Chloroflexota bacterium | reverse complement strand
CCTGCGGGCGGCGACCCGGACCACCACTGGTAGTAGCTTTGTGCGTCAACCGGATAGGCATGGTTTGAAGCTCCCTCATCGGAGAACCGGGAACAGCTCGGGATCGACCAGGATTTCGATGCTGCGAGCAACGCGAGGTTCGCCGGATCCAGCCCTCTCGTTCCAAGCGCAAGCACGGGAATCCCGGCCAGCAACTCCAGCCGGGGGCCGAATCCCAGACGCTCGCCAGCAGCCCAGCCCCCAACGCTCCGAATCCGTAGTCTGAGCGGGCGAACGCGCTGTCTGATCGCCTTTCCTTTGGCTGAGGCTCGAAGGGAGCAGCCCAGCCGTTTTTGCCTCAGGAAGGCCGGGGCCCGAGACGATCCGATGCGGTCGGGGCGTGGGCGGGGCTGGCGCGCGAGCGCAATGCGGGCGCTTCGGTGACCGAGCGCATCCGCCGCCGGCTGCCCGCCGGCGTTGCTCCACGCGTCCCGCGGAGGAGATGAGCGCGCCGGCGCTTCGCGTCATCGCTTTGGGATCCGGAGCGGGTGAAGGGGGAGGCGCGCGACGGCCGACGAACGGAACGAAATTCGGAAGACTTTGCTTGACACCTCTCTGGGTGGTTGATCCTCGTGCGGCCGATCTCTTCCGTGGATTGCGCCTGTCGCGCGCTGTACGAGCCTCCCATTCGCTATCGATAGTGCGCCCTCGAGAAACTGCGCTTTGGCGGCCGTAAGGCAGCCTGCGCCCTCCCGCAGGCCTCGAAAACCTCCGTGCTATGAGGGCCGCATGCATGATCGAGCAACAGATCCGATTCCCACAAAGGCCGCGTCGGTCGAGATCGAGGACGACATCCCGCGGGCGGACTGGAAGGCGATCGACCAAGCACTGCTCGACCTCGGCAAGCGACGAGGGGAGCAAGACTACGAGGAGGGTCGCTGGATGGTCGCAGCCCAGCGGATGGGGGCCCATCTCCGTCTCGGCTTCGCCACGTTGTCCGAGTATATCGAGCGCCGCCTCGGCCACGACCCGCATACGACCGCCGAACGGCTTCGCGTCGCCAAAGCGCTCACCTATCTTCCGGCGATTCGAACCGCGCTTCGAGAGGGCCGGCTCTTCTGGTCCGCAGCCAAGGAGCTCACCCGGATCGCAGCTCCCGAGACCGAAGTGGATTGGCTCGATGCCTTCGCCAAGAAGAGCGTTCGGGAGATCGAGCGGCTCGTTTCCGGGCACCGCCCCGGCGATCGCCCGCGCGATCCGCCCGACCCACGCCTCCGAAAGCACCTGCTTCGACTCGAGCTGGCGCCGGAGACCCTGGCCCGCTTTCGGGACGCGGTGGACCGGGTCCGCCGCGAAGTGGATCCGCATCTCACCGACGAGCAGGCCTTGGATGACCTTCTTCGGCGGGCGCTGGGCGGCCCCTGTGACGAAGGACGGGCGCCTTACCAGGTCGCGCTCACGGTGTGCGAGGGCTGCGGGCGAACCTGGCAGGATGGACGCGGCGAAGCGATCGAAGTGAGCCCGGAGATCGCCGAGATCGCGGCTTGCGACGGCCAGCACTTGGGACAGGTCGGGTCCCACGTGGGACGCGAGCACGCTCGAGGCGAGCGAGCGAGCCAGACGATCCCGCCCGCCGTACGCCGCACTGTGCTGCGACGCGATCATGGGCGGTGCACGGTTCCGGGCTGCTCCAATACGCGATGGCTCGAAGTTCACCACCTGGTCATGCGCAGCGCCGGCGGCAAGAACGAGGAGCCGTCATTGACGACCCTCTGCGGCACGCACCATCAGCTCTACCACGCGGGACTTCTCATCATCGAAGGCGAGCCTTCGACGGGTATTCGCTTCTTTCATGCCGATGGCACTCACTACGGCGCGCCCATCGTCCCCGAGCAGGTCGAAGCGAAGAAGGAAGCGTTCGGTGCGTTGCGAAAGCTCGGATTCCACGAGACCCAGGTGCGCGCGATGCTCGAACGCGCTGCGTCCCACGTGGGATCTCGTGCCTCGACCGAAGAGCTGGTCACGGCTGCGCTCCGACCGCCGTCGCCGGTGAGCGGCGAAGCCCCCGCGTCCCAAGAGCGGAGCTCGTGCGCGGAGCGCAAGGTCTCTTGGGCGGAGCAAGTCCGCGAGAAGAGGGATGCAACCTACGGCGGAAAGCGGATCTTGGGAGCGCAGGATGGAGCACACGGCGCGTCTTGCGGGCCCGCTCGGCCGGCCAGGGACCGAGGCGGGCCACGTCGCAGTGCCGTTCGCGCTCAAGGCTTTGCACGACGCTCAGTCCCCTGCAGCGCGGATCGGGGGAATGCTCGTGAGAAACCGGGTCCCATGGCTCGTGAGAGCCGACGATCTCGTCCAGCCGTGCCCGGAGGCCACAAAGCAACGATCAACCACCTTCCGAATTTCGCTCCGTTCGTCGGCCGGCGAGCCTACCTACCCCCTTCACCCGCTCCGGATCCCAAAGCGATGACGCGAAGCGCCGGCGCGTTCATCTCCTCCACCGGACGCGTGGAGCAACGCCGGCGGGCAGCCGGCGGCTGATGCGCTCGGTCACCGAAGTGACCGCAATGCGCTCGCGCGCCAGCCCCGCCCACACCCCGACCCCGCATCGGATCGCCTCCAGCCCCGGCCTTCCGGAGCGCCGCGCAAACGCCTTGGACAGCTCCTTCCAGGCTCAGCCAAAAGCAAAGGCGCTCAGCGATCTGGCCCCTGCCCATGCCATGACGGTCGTGGTCGAACGGTCACCTTCCGGCCCGTGCCCGCCTCCGAGAATCGGCAGCGCCCCGACAGGGCGCTCCAATTGGGCACGTGACCATGACCCAAACGTTCATCTTCACTGTGCGGAGCTACTAGGCCGCCTGCGCTTGGCCGCCCTGATCCTGCAGAGCCTGGAGCGCCGCCTGGAGAAGCGCGCCGGACTGACCAGGCAGGGCCTGCTCGATCGCATCAGCGACTTGCTGGATCTGCT
>JANNUM010000220.1:0-2336 GCA_031395235.1 Chloroflexota bacterium | reverse complement strand
GGAAGTGGTCTGCTTCGCTCGTAGAGCCGGCTTGGCTGGCCAGGGGGACTTCACGCGTGCAGGTGGCTGTGATCGTGAAGGTGCCTGTGTTCGTGAAGGGGGCTTTGCTCGTGAAGGTGGCTGTGTTCGTGCAGGGGGCTGTGCTCGTGAAGTGGGCTGCGCGGCGGAAGCGGGCTTCACTCGTGAAGATGGCCTCGGCGGCACCTGCCTCACGGCTGTCGGATCGGGCGGCCGGGGCAACTCAATGCTCTTTGGGACGCGTGGTCGCTTGACGCGCTTGGCGCGTGTCGACATCGGCGCCGCCGGACGGTCCGGCGTGCTGCCCGGCTTGCGCAGGATGCTGCGGCCGCTCAAGCCGCCGCAACCAGCTCGCGCAGCACGTACGGCAGGATGCCGCCGTGCCGGTAGTAGTCCACTTCGATCGGGGTGTCGATGCGCAGCAGGACTTTGACTTCCTTGCGCGCTCCGTCGGCCGTGTGGATGACCAGCGTAACGTCCTGCTGCGGACGGATGGCCCCGTCCACGCCCAGGATCTCGAACTCCTCGTCGCCTTCGATGCCCAGGGTTTCCGCGCTGTCGGTACCCTTGAACTGCAACGGCAGCACACCCATGCCGACCAGGTTGGAGCGATGGATGCGCTCGAAGCTGCGCGCGATGACGGCTTTGACACCCAGCAATTGCGTTCCCTTGGCGGCCCAGTCGCGCGACGACCCGGTGCCGTATTCCTCGCCACCGAAGACCACGGTGGGGACGCCCTTGGAAACGTAGCTCATCGCCGCGTCGTAAATCGACATGGGTTCGCCGGTCGGCTGGAACAGGGTCATGCCGCCCTCGACGCGGCTGCCGTCAGCCTTGGGCGGCATCATCAGGTTCTTGATGCGCACGTTGGCGAACGTGCCCCGCATCATGACTTCGTGATTGCCGCGGCGCGCACCGTAGCTGTTGAAGTCGGCTTTGGTCACGCTGTTGCCCAGCAAGTATTTCCCCGCGGGCGAGGTGTCCTTGATCGAGCCGGCCGGCGAAATGTGGTCGGTCGTCACCGAGTCGCCGAAAATGCCCAGTGCGCGCGCGTTGTTGATGTTTCCCGGGGCGACGGGTTTCATCGCGAAGCCGTCGAAAAACGGCGGCTTGGCGATATAGGTCGACTTCGGCCAGTCGTAGACCTGGCCGCTCACGCCGGCGATGCCCTTCCACAGCGGGTTGGCATTGGCGAGATCGCCGTAGAGCTTGCGATAAGTCGCGGCATTCCGTGCAATCGGTAGCACAGCGGCGATCTCGCGAGAGGTCGGCCAGATGTCGCGCAGGAACACCGGCTTGCCGTCGCTGCCGGTCCCCAGCGGTTCGGTCGCAAGGTCGCTCAGCACTGTACCGGCGATCGCGTAGGCGACCACCAGCGGCGGCGAGGCGAGGAAATTGGCCTTGAGGTTGGGATGGATGCGCGCCTCGAAGTTGCGATTGCCCGAGAGCACCGCCGCGCAGACCAGGTCATGGTGCGCGATGGCCTCGTTGATTTCGGGCGCCAGGTCACCGGCGTTGCCGATGCAGGTGGTGCAGCCGTAGGCGGCTACGTTGAATCCGAGCGTCTCGAGGTAAGGCAGCAGGCCCGACTGGGTCAGGTAGTCCGTGACCACGCGCGAGCCGGGCGCCAGCGAGGTCTTGACGTACGGCTTGACGGTAAGACCTTTCTCGACCGCGCGTTTGGCAAGCAGACCCGCGGCGATCAGCACGCTCGGGTTGCTGGTGTTGGTGCACGAGGTGATCGCCGCAATCAGCACGTCGCCCGAGCCGATGTCTGCGCCATTCGCATGACCAGGCACGACCGTGCCGGCCGTGGGCCGGTTATTCACCATCTCGACGACCTCGCGCGGCGCGCCCGGCGTAACCGTCTGCCGGTCGGGCCGGGCCGGTTCATCGGCGATACGCCGGGCCATCGTGAAGCGCTGCGACAGTCTCGCAGCCGGCTGGGCGAAGCCGTTCTCCGTCACCGACTTCGAAAACAGCTGCGTGAACGTCGACTTCATCGAGCCGAGTTCGATGCGGTCCTGCGGGCGCTTCGGGCCTGCGAGCGACGTCTTGATCGACCCGAGGTCGAGCGACAGCACGTTGGTGTAGTCGATATCTCCGGCCCGCGGCATGCCGTAGAGACCCTGCGCCTTGAAATAGGCGGTGAAGGCCTCGATTTCCGCGTCCGTGCGTCCGGTGAAGCGCAGATACTCGACCGTCGCATCGTCGACGGGGAAGAAACCCATCGTCGCGCCGTACTCGGGGGCCATGTTGGCGATGGTCGCGCGATCGGGGACGGCGAGGCTCGCGGCGCCCTCGCCGAAGAACTCGAC
>JANNUM010000210.1:0-3025 GCA_031395235.1 Chloroflexota bacterium | reverse complement strand
CGCATCACGCTCGTGGGCGTGATGCCGTGCTTCTCGTTGTATTCCATCTGCCGCGCGCGGCGGTACTCGGTGATATCGAGCAGCGCCTGCATGCTTTTCGTCACGGTGTCCGCGAAGAGATAGACCTGCCCGTTCACATGGCGCGCGGCGCGGCCTGCGGTCTGAATGAGCGAAGTCTGCGAGCGGAGGTAGCCCTCCTTGTCGGCGTCGAGGATCGCGACGAGCGTCACCTCGGGAAGGTCGATCCCCTCGCGCAGGAGGTTCACGCCAACGACGACGTCGAACACGCCGAGGCGGAGGTCGCGCAGGATCTCGATGCGCTCGATGGTCTCGATCTCCGAGTGGAGGTACTGGACCTTCACGCCCATCTCACGCAGGTAGTCGGCGAGGTCTTCGGCCATCTTCTTGGTGAGCGTCGTGACCAGTGCGCGCTGTCCGCGATCGACGCGCAGGCGAAGCTCGGCGAGCAGATCGTCGATCTGGCCGTCCGTTTTGCGCACTTCGACCTCGGGGTCGATGAGCCCGGTCGGACGGATGATCTGGTCGACGACCTGGCCGGAGCGCTGGACCTCGTACGCGCTCGGCGTGGCCGAGACGAAGATCGTCTGATCCAGTCGCGCCTCGAACTCCTCGAATGTGAGCGGGCGGTTGTCGAGCGCGCTCGGCAGGCGGAATCCGTAATCGACGAGGATCGTCTTACGTGAGCGGTCGCCGCCGTGCATGCCGTGCACCTGGGGGATGCTGATATGCGACTCGTCGACGAACATGAGGAAGTCCGGCGGGAAGTAGTCGAGCAGCGTCCACGGCCGGCTCCCGGCGGGACGGCGAGCGAGATGGCGGGAATAGTTCTCGATCCCAGCGCAGCTGCCGGTCTCGCGCATCATCTCCAGGTCGAAGTTGGTGCGTTGCCGCAGGCGCTGCGCCTCGAGCAGCCGGCCCTTCTCTTCCAGCTCCGCCAAGCGCTCGGCCAGCTCGGCCTCGATGTCTCGGATCGCCTCATTCAGCTTCTCGCGTGGCGTGACGAAGTGGCGGGCCGGATAGATGTCGATGCGGTCGCGCTCCGCGAGGACCTCGCCGGTGAGCGGGTCGAGCTCGGTGATGCGATCGACATCGTCGCCGAAGAACTCCACACGCACGGCGAGCTCCTCGTACGAGGGCTGGACCTCCAGCGTGTCGCCCATCACGCGGAACTTGCCGCGAACCAGATCGCTGTTCGTCCGCTCGTACTGGATGTCGACGAGGTGTCGGAGGACGGTGTCGCGCCGCACCCGCTCGCCCTTGTTGAGGCGCACCGTGACGGCACCGTAGTCGACCGGCGCGCCGAGGCCGTAGATGCACGAGACCGAGGCGACGATGAGGACGTCCCGCCGCTCGAAGAGCGCGCGCGTCGCGGCGTGGCGCATCCGGTCGATCTCCTCGTTCCGCGAGGAGTCCTTCTCGATGTACGTGTCGCTGCGCGCGATGTACGCCTCGGGCTGGTAGTAGTCGTAGTAGGAGACGAAGTACTGGACAGCGTTCTTCGGGAAGAACTCCTTGAACTCGCCGTACAGCTGCGCGGCGAGCGTCTTGTTGTGCGCGAGCACGAGCGCCGGTCGGCCGGCCTCGGCGATGACCTTCGCCATCGTCACGGTCTTCCCCGATCCGGTGACGCCTCGCAGGGTCTGCGACTTCATGCCCTCGCGGAGACCGCGGGTCAGAGCCGCGGACGCCTTGGGTTGGTCCCCCGCGAGATCCCAGGGCAGCACGAGCTCGAACGGAGCGCGGCCCCTCGGACGGTCGACCGGAACTTGCAGGATGTCGCTCTTGGGCACGGGCGCCTCATTCTAGAACAGATGTTCGGTGACGGCTGGAGCTCCCCCGACTCCCCCGATTGTCGCGCACCAGCCGACTATCTGCCGCGTTTTTCCCACCAAAGCGCTATTGCGGTACCCCTTACCGCTCCGTAGCGTCACCTGTGTTCTTAGGAAGGGACGGGCCACACACACTGGACAAGCTCCGCGGCTTCATACACGGCGAGGAGGGGCAGAACCTCGTTGAGTTTGCGCTCCTGCTGCCCCTTCTGCTCTACATCCTCATGGGGATCATCCAGTTCGGCCTGATCTTCGCCGTGTATGTGACGATCAACAACTCGGTCCGCGAGGCGGCCCGCTGGGGATCGATCTACGTGTACAAAAACACGCAAAGCATCACGGCCAATGACGTCGAGCGTAACAACGGTATGGTCGACCGCATCTACCAGTCGCGCGGCATCCTGAGCATGGCGCCGCGCGGTGGCGCCACCGCCAGCTTCAGCACCGCGACCACGGGAACGCTCGCGGCGGCGTCGTGCCCCGTCCAGACACCCGCCCCGGTCCTTGGCTGGTACTACGGCGCGAGCAGCGCGAACCCGGACGTAACGGTCTGCTACGCGATCCCCGCCGGCGTAACGCTCAACGACCCACGGCGCGGCTACTACCTCGACGTCGCGACCTGGTACCACCTGCAGGTCTTCATCCCGCTGCTCCAGGAGTTCCTGCCGGACGACCCGACAAAGACCGACAACGCGTCGTGGATCCGGCTGCCTGGACGCATCACAGTCGTCGTCAACTAGAGTCCACTAGCACAGCAGCACAACAGAGGAGAGAGGGAAGACAAGGTGCAGGACGGTTCACGCCGCCGCGCGCGGCTCATTCTCATTGTTGGTGTCGCGCTCGCACTTGTGGCGGGCGTGGGCACGTTCGTGTACGCCTCGGGGGCCAAGAGCGATCAGCCGGTCGCCGTGCCCACCGTCGCGGTCCTCGTCGCGGCTCGGGAGATCCCGGCCAAGACGACGCTCACCTCAGCGGACGTGAAGCTGCAGGAGTTCAACCTCGACGCGAAGCCGGCCGCCGCGATGACCAAGGCCGACGACGCGCTTGGAAAGATCACGGTCCAGAGCATCAGCGTCGGCGAGCCGATCCTGCCAAGCAAGTTCTCTGATCCGAAGAACCCGGCGTTCGTCGTCATCCCGGCGAGCTTCATCGGACCCGACGGCGCGCCGGTGCCG
>JANNUM010000324.1:0-3350 GCA_031395235.1 Chloroflexota bacterium | reverse complement strand
CTCCCAGGTGCGGCTCGCGCCGGTAGAGGCGACCTCACCGTCAAGGATCACGCAACGCGGCTGCCACCGGCCGACGGCCGCGCCGATGAGCGCGTGGTCCGCGATCGTGACGGGATGGTAGCCAGCTTGGAATTAGGCGGGTCGGTCCGCCTTGGCGTCAGGGCCGGGGACGAATCGATATCCGCTGCCGGGAACTGTCTCGATGTACCGAGGCTTGTGCCAGTCGTTCTGCAGCTTCGCGCGGAGAGCGCGCACGTGCCGGTCCACGACGTTGCTCTCGATCACGAAGTCGGTGCCCCACAGCGCGTCCAGGATCTGCTCGCGAGTGAGCACGCTTCCGGCGTTCGCGGCGAGAAGGTAGAGCAGCGCCTGCTCGAGCGAGGTGAGGTGAAGCTCGTGCTGCTGGCCAGTGACCACCTTTCGGTTGAGAACGTCGATCTCCAGGTCGCCAATGCGCAGGCGCGGGACGAACTCTCCGGCAATGCCGTGGGTACGGCGGACCACTGCCCGTGCGCGGGCCACCAGATCGTCTGGAACGAAAGGAACACCGATGTAGTCATCGGCGCCGCGCTCGAACGCATCGAGCTTCCCGCGCAGGTCGCTGCGCCGGGTCAGCGCGATGACGCCGACCGGACCCCCTGCCCGCGCCTCGTCGATGAGCTGGATCCCCGCACCTGCCTCGAGGTCGATGTCGAGGAGAAGAAGGTGGGGCTTCCAATGGGCGAGCGCGGCCCTGGCGTCCTTCACCGTGGCTTCCGATCGTCGGACGTAGCCACCATGCCGCAGCGTGAGATCGATGGTGTTCGCCAGCGCCCGGTCTTCGATCACCAGGAGCACGCGGAACGCGGGCTCAGACTCTCTCGCGGCAGGTGCGCCCGGACGCGTTCGGGCCATGGTCGGATTCTACTGCTGGCTTCTCAGATTTACTGGCTTTCGTAGATTCGGACCCCCAGGGAGCGGCTCAAGGGCAGCGGCCAGTCCCGCGACTCGGGCCGAGCGACGTCCCGACCGCCGTCGCTGCCGAGGAGTGTCAGCAGACCGGCGTACGTCCCGACGGGTAAACCGATCCACAGCAGACCGAGGTGGGTCGAAGTGCTGCCGTCCGCCGAACCTCGCGGAACCTCTTCGAGCGGCTCGGGCTCCGCGTTGTTGATACCGGATTCGGTTACGGCGAGACGGTAGTACGTAGGCGGACTTTCGGAGCGCTCGGTGATCCGGGGCCCGTACTGTTTGAGGGGCTGCCAGCTCGCGACCAATGGATCGAGCGCGGCGAGTTGCAGAGGGTCCGCCTCCGGCTGCTCTCCCGCATGCAGCCCGCGCACGATCGCGACGTCCCGGTGGTCGTCGATGCTCGTGAGAAGCGGCACGGCTGGCTCGATCCCGCCGGAGAAGGCCGCAACGATGCGCGCGGCGTCGCCCGAGGTATCCGCAGCGTGCAGTCGGAACTCCTGGAGGACGAGGGTATTGATCCGATCGTCGGTCACATCGCAACAGTGACCCTTGGGAGCGTTTCCAGCATGACCTGACCGTCATGACGCAGCGCGGAATCGGCTTTTTAAGCCGCTGAACCCCTCCCCACAGCCGCCGTCGGCTCGCGTCGCGACCTCGCGTAGGTCGAGGTGCGGGCCCGGCGGCAACTGCTCAGGGCACTTTGCCGGCCGTCGATGCGACGTTCGGCCCTTCACGTTCGGTGGACAAGCGCGCAATCTTCGGCCATGGCAACGATCTCGCTCGAAAAGCTAGCAGTCTCGCCTCGCGATGGGATGGTGTTCTGCCCGCTGCGTTACACCGACGTCCACGTCGAGCACTGCCTCGGTTGCGACCGGCTGGTGCGCGCTGACGAGCACGTCCCGCCGCGCTATGTGATCTGCGACGCGCGGATGCTCGAGCGCGGGCGCCGGAGCTGAGGGCGTAACCTGCTGTCGGAGTCCAGATCGATCCGGACGATATGAGCGCGCGTTGACGCCGTTGCGCGCGCATCGGCCGGCACGCGGCCATCTTCGGTGACCGGGATACCGAACCCGTAACCGGGGTCCCTCCAACTTTCACTGTCGAGTCTCGGCGTTGCGCGGGGCGTAACTAGGGCCGAACGGGCCTGACCACGACGGCGTTCGCCACGTCGGCCGTCACGCCACCCGCGCCCGTCACGCGCGCACGCCCGCCAGCTCCTGCAACGTACGCCAGTTCGACAGGCGATCCTCCTGCGTCGCGCGGATCTCTTCACTTGGCATGCCGTCCTTGGCGAAATGCGGGGCGAACCGACCCTCAGTGCGTGCGAACGCCAGGAAGTCGACGGGTGTGCCATCGGGAAGCGTCGACCAGTCCGCCTTGGGTCCAGGGTTCCCCTGGAGCGAGAGGCGCTCTTTGAAGGTCGAGCCCTTGCGCGGGTCGTACACGAAGAGCGGGAACGCGCGCGAATCGACAGCGAGCTTCGCCTGCTGGCTCGACGCATCGTCGGCGATCCCGTGTTCCGGCTGGCATGACGCGTACGAGACGACGACGGCCGGTCCGGGATAGCTGTTCGCGTCGAGGATCGCCTTGTAGAAGTGGTTGACGTGCGCGGGCGTGGTCTGGGCGACGAACACCTCACCATGGGCCATCAAGATGCGGGCGAGCTCCTTGCGCCGCTCCGGTCGCCCGTGCAGCGACTTGCCGTACGCCGAGAGCTTCGTCACCTGGCCGCCAAAGGAAGCTGTGGATGCCTGCCCGCCGGTGTTCGAGTACACCTGCGTATCGAGCACCAGCACCTTGATGTCCGCGCCTAACGCGATCATGCGCGACAGCGATTGGAATCCGATGTCGTACATCGCGCCGTCCCCGCCGATCACCCACAGTCGACGCGCCGTCTCGCCGGCCTGGTCCCAGCGCGCGCGGATCCCCATCGCGTCCGCCGGACCGTTCTCGAAGAGCGAGTTCGTCCAGGGGACGAGGTACGGGTTGTACGGGTACGTGCTTCCGAAGACCGTGTTGCACCCCGTCGACGCGACGATGCCCATCCCCAGAGGTCCATATGTTTGGCGCGTCGCCGCGACCATCATGCGGATGGCAGTCGCCTCGCCGCAGCCGGAGCATGAGCCCGCGCCCCCAACGTATCCGAGCGCGTGCTCGCCGAGCATCAGGTCCCCCAGCGCCTTCTCGTTCCGGTACTCCTGTGGCGTGACTGGCAGCGTGCGGAAGAAGCGCATGTCGCGCTCGTAGCGAGCGAGTGTCGGCTCGTCCGTGTCCGCGACCTTCTCGACCATCTCGAGCGCGTTGTACCCGAGCGCGGTGCACACCTGGACGCACTCCGCGCAGCCCTTGCAATGCACCGGATCGACGAAGATCCCGAAGAGCGCGGGCTCGAGTCCGCG
>JANNUM010000191.1:0-7210 GCA_031395235.1 Chloroflexota bacterium | reverse complement strand
TCCTGGTACGGGCAGTCCGGATATATGAGCCTCTGCGCGGGCGAGCGGGCGACCGCGACGGTCGCGTATTACAACTCCGGCTCGCGCGGCTGGGTCAGCGGCCGTATGGGCGAGGTCGCGTACCTCGGAACCTGGCACTCCGAGCCCGGGCAGGATCAGCCGAGCATCCTCGGCGGCGATGGCGCTCGCGGCTCGCCCGCGACGGGCTGGCCGCGCTTCAATCGTGTGGCCGCGCAGCCGGCGGCATACGTCGGTCCAACTCAGATCGCGTGGTTCCAGTTCGGCGTGCAGGCGCCGTCATTGCCGGGTACGTACCGACTGGGCATCCGTCCGCTGATCGAAGGCGCGACGTGGATGGAGGACTATGGCGTCTTCTGGGTGGTCACGGTGCTGAACGCTGACGGCTCGGCTCCACGACCCACGCCGCCCTCACCCGCCGGAGTCACGTACACGATCAGCGGCGCCGTTTCAGCCTCGGACATCGCCGAGGTGCACGAGGGCGTCGCGCGCGCGGGCGCGTACCTCGGAACGAGCGTCGGCGGTGACCGCACGAGTGCGGTGACCGTCAACGTCACGGTCGGGAGTGGCACGGAACGCTTCTGCTGCACCGCCGCCGGACCGTCGTTCGACATCGTGACCAGCAACACCGCGTGGTCGGTGCCAACGGCCGCCGCGCCGGACACGTGGACCGCGTCGACGGAGCGCAAGGAGCTCGCGGCGCACGAGTACGTGCACACCTGGCAGTACGCGGTCGGCGGCAGGCCCTGCATGCTGGGGCCGCGCTGGATCTCCGAGGGGATGGCGGAGTCTCTCGCGTACCGATCGCTCGTCGACGCGGGCCTCATCCCCGCCGCGAACATGGACGTATTCACGAAGCGTCAGCTGCGCAATGCGCAGTACGTGACGCTGCGTTCGCTCGAGAGCGTTTGGCTGGCCGAAGCGAATCCCTTCGCGGTCGCCTATCTCGCGGTCGATCGGATGCTCGCGGCCAACGGACCGCTCGCGCTGCGGAATTGGTGCACGCGCGTTGGCCGCGGCGAGGCCTGGCAGTCCGCGTTCGCCGCGGCGTTCGGCCAGAGTCCCGACGCGTTCTACGCGAGCTTCGAGGACTTCCGCGCCGCGTACGTACGCTGAGGGAACGCGACGCGCCGCTAGGTCTTTGCGCGCACCTGCCGGAAGCGGCGGCGCGACTTGTGATAACCGCCGCCCTCCTTGGGGATGATGCTGATCGAGCCGTCGATCTCGAGGACCGCGGCTGCCACCTTCTTCAGGTCGGCGATGCCGTGCTCGCGGGCGGCCATCTCGATCTCCGCGACATCGACGTGCTCGCGCTCCATGTTCTCCGGGATGGGACGACCGTCCTGGAGGAGCAGCGTCGGCTCCTCGACCACGAGGCGGCCGAGGACGGGGATGCTGCGGCCGAGGCGGCCGAGCAGGAGATTCACGCCGACTAGCGTCGCCGCCGACACGAGGCCTCCGATGAGCGACACGTCCCCGCCGTTCATCGCGTTCTGCACCGCGTTCGCGATGATGAGGATCACGACGAGATCGGCCGGGCTCATCTGACCGAGCTCGCGCTTGCCTCCGAGGCGCAGCAGACCGAGCACGGTGATGTAGACGACCATCGTCCGCAGGACGATCTCCCAGAGCGGTATCCCGAGGTCGAGCACGCGCGCATGCTAGCGAGCGACCTCGCTCGCTCAGTCGCCCACTCGAAAGTCGTAGCGAGTCGAGGCCGGTCGGCGGCTGGGCCTAGTGGCCGGCTCCGAGCGGCCCGCTGTAGATCGCGGTGTCGAGATCGCCGCTCACGTTGAGCTGGCCCACCGTGCCTTTGGCAAGCGCGCGCCCCAGCGCGTGGTCCACCAGCGTGTACGAGCCTGGGACCTGGAGCTTGAACTCGACGATCGTTGCGCCGCCGGCGGGTACCAGCGTGGTCTGGACGTTGGTATTGACGGCGCTACCCATCGCGCCTTCCGGATAGACGCGGTCGAAGATCTCGCCGATGAGGTGAAGCGATGACGGCATGAAGCCGCCAACGCCGAAGTAGATACGGATGGTCTCGCCCACTTTGGCGGTCATCGCGTTGTCGCCTACAAGCGCGCCGACCTTTCCGTTGAACACCACATAGTCCGGTTCCTCGTTGCCCATCTTGATCATGTCGACATCGTGGTGCCCCTTCGCGCCAAGTGCGCCGCTGGTGTACAGCTCAGCCTGCATGACATAGAACTCGCGGTCGACCGGCGGTAGACCGCGTTCGGGCTCGACCAGGATCAGACCGTACATGCCATTGGCGATGTGCATCGGGATGGGAGCGGTCGCGCAGTGATACACATAGATCCCGGGATTGAGCGCCTTGAAGGTGACGACCGTCTCCTTGCCGGGCAGGGTCTGAGTTGCGGTAGCGCCACCACCCGGTCCGTTCACCGCGTGCAGATCGATCGAGTGCGGCACCAAGCTGCTGACGGCGTTCTTCAGGTGCAGCTCCACCATGTCGCCTACGCGCACGCGCACCATTGGCCCGGGCACGCTGCCATTGAACGTCCAGTAGGTGTAGGTCTCCCCCTTCTGGATCTCGGCGACGACCTCCTGAGTCTCGAGGTCGACGCGCACCGTTGCCGGTACGGCTCGGTTGACCGGAGCGGCGACGGCGGTGGCCGGCCGGGCGATCGTCTTGGCCGACAACGTTTTCGCCGGCGCCAGTGGTTTCGCTGCCGTGCCCGCGGCAGGCACGGGTATCACCCGGTTGGCTGGCACCGCCTCGGCGGCTGGTGCTGACACCGTGACCGACCGAATGTTGCCGGTCACACCAACAACCGCGACGATCAGCGCCGCCACCATCGCGATCGCGACTGCGCCCAGAACGGCGCCCATCGTTGCGCTGGCGACGACCTCGGATCTCTGTTCGTTCGAAAGCGAGCTCACATCTACCTCCACGGCCGTGACCACCTGGCGGGCCTGCTACGAATGTGCGGGAAGGGCGCGTCAGGAGACAGGTCCTGAACGTCCTGACTTCACGGGCCCAACGGCACGGTTCGGATGTGCCATGAAAGCGATCGGGGCGATCTCCGGTCGATCGCTAGCGGATCGCCTCGTGGTTCTCCTCGACCGCTTCGTCGGTCTCTCGGCGGCTTGCGCTGAAAAAGATGCGCGCCGCGAGCGTGCCCGCGAGGACGGCGAGCACGACCGCCACGCCGATGCCGGCACACGCGAGAAGGATGAAGCCGAGATCCGGCTGCACGATGCAGGCATCGTCCGCCGGGCCTGATGGGAGAGGTAGTGCCGAAGGTCACCAGAACGATGGGCGGGGCAGGGCGCGCGGATACGCTTCGAGCTTCCGGCGACGGCGGAGGGAGAGCGAAGACCGAGGCACGTGCTCGAGCAGCTCGCCGAGGGCAAGACGAACCGCGAGATCGGCGAGCTGACC
Source organism: Chloroflexota bacterium (assembly GCA_031395235.1). Taxonomy (GTDB): domain Bacteria; phylum Chloroflexota; class Limnocylindria; order P2-11E; family P2-11E; genus CF-39. Next base: position 3,786 of record JANNUM010000191.1, on the reverse strand, counting down.
GGGCCGAGGCCGCCGCGTACATGGCCGAGCGCCGGCCCAGGTACTGATAGACAGGGTCGAAGGTCCCGTCGCAACGGGCCGCTCGACCGTCGAGACGCTCCCCGGCAGGCCGTAGGTTCCACGCATGACACAACACGAACATACCCACGCGGCTCACGACATTCCCGGCGAGCCCCGGGACACCAGGGCGACGATCGCCCGCCGCACGCTCCTTGGCGCCCTCGGGGTCGCCACGCTCGGCGGCCTCGCCGCCGGCGCGCTCGGTCTGACCGGCCGCGGCGCGGCGCCCGCTCAGGCGGGCACGATCGCCGCGAGCGCGACGCCTACCCGAACGCCGGCGCGGACCGCGACGACCGCGCCGACCATGAGCCACGACCAACAAGCCGAGGCGGTCGTGAAGGCGTTCCCCGCGAAGACACAGGGCGCCGGTCTGCAGGAGCTCACGTCGCGTGTCGTCGACGGCACGCGCGAATTCGAGCTGACCTGCGAGCGGGTCAAATGGGAGGTCACGCCCGGCCAGGTGGTCGAGGCGTTCGCGTACAACAGCCAGGTCCCCGGGCCGGTCATCCGCGTCACCGAGGGCGAGCGCGTGCGGGTGAAGGTGACCAACCGGCTCGACCAGACGACCGGCGTCCACTGGCACGGCCAGCGCGTGAAGAACGCGATGGACGGCGTCCCGTTCATCACCCAGCCGACGATCAAGCCGGGCGAGACCTTCATCTACGAGTTCGTCCCAAAGCCGTTCGGCAGCCACATGTACCACTCGCACCACAACGCGACCGAGCAGGTCGGGCGCGGCATGCTCGGTCCGCTCCTGGTGATGCCGAAGGACCCGGCCGCCGATCCGCGGTACGACAAAGACGAGCTCTTCATCTTCAACGACCAGCTCGGCGGACTCACCATCAACGGCAAGGGCTTTCCGGCCACGTTCCCGTACACGGCGAAGCTGGGCCAGCGCGTCCGCTTCCGATTCATGAACGAGGGCGTGCAGGTCCACCCGGCCCACATCCACGGCCTCACGTTCGAGGTGTTCGCGCGCGACGGCTATCCCCTGCCCCAGCCGTTCAAGTGCGACACGCTGAACGTCGCGCCGGGCGAGCGCTGGGACGCGATCGTCGTCGCGGACGAGCCGGGTGTGTGGGCGTTCCACTGCCACATCCTGAATCACGCCGAGGCCAGCACCGGCATGTTCGGCATGGTGACCGCGCTCATCGTGGAATGAAGTAAGGAGAGACGGATGAACAAGCTTCTCAGCACCAAGCCGTTGACGGCGGCCACCGTGGTCGCCCTCGTGGCCGGCATGGTCCTCGGGACCGGGATCGGCCGGCTCAGCTCCGGGCTCGGCGGCGGACAGCTCGGTGACGCCGCCGCGAAGCGCGGTCTCACCGCCGACGAGGCGGCCGGCGCGATCGAGTCGTTCGTCGCTCCGGGCAAGTACGACGAATACCTCCTCGTGGAATCCGGCGGCCACAGCGGGCAGATCCACCTCGTGGGCGTGCCCTCGCTGCGCCTCCTGAAGACGATCCCGGTGTTCACGCCGGAATCGTGGAGCGGGTACGGGCAGAAGGCCGATTGGAGCGAGAAGATCCTGCGCGAGGGCTCCGACCCGGCGAAGAACGCCGAGCAGCTCTCCTGGGGCGACACGCACCACCCGGCGCTCTCGGAGACGGGCGGCGCCTACGACGGGCGCTGGCTCTACATCAACGACCGCGCCAACGGCCGTCTCGGATTCATCGACCTGCGCGATTTCAAGACGAAGCAGATCATCGACATCCCGAACATCGGCACGTCGCACGGCGGCGTCTTCGCCACGCCGAACACCGAATACGTCCACCTCTCGAGCATGACCCCGCGGCCGCAGACGCCGGACGGCTACGCGCCGCTCGAGCAGTACGCGGAGAAGTACCGCGGCATGTCCACCTTCGTGTCCATCGACCCGGCCACGGGCCGGGGCGACATGGCGAAGAGCTTCCAGATCGAGCTCCCGCCGTACACGCAGGACCTCGCGGACGCGGGAAAGAAGGCGAGCAACGGCCTCGCGTTCATCAACTCCTACAACACCGAGATGGCCGTGGGGACATCGGGCCCCGACGGCAAGCCGATCGAGACCGGCGCGTCGAAGAACGACTTCGACTACCTCCACATCATCGACTGGCAGAAGGCCGAGCAGGTCGCGAGGGCCGGCAAGACCGAGCTGCGGAACGGCATCCGCGTCATCACCCTCCAGACGGCCATCGACGAGGGCATCCTCGTCTTCGCTGCTGAGCCGCGCAGCCCGCACGGAGTCGACGTGAGCCCTGACGGCAACTACATCGTCATCGGCGGCAAGCTCGATCCGAGGACGACGATCTACGACGCGGAGCTCATCCGCAAGGCGATGGCGGACAAGAACTACTCCGGCAAGGACCGCTACGGCGTGCCGATCCTCAAGTTCGAGGCGGTCGTCGCGGGACAGGTCGAGGTGGGCGCGGGTCCCCTGCACACGCAGTTCGACGGCCGGGGCTACGCCTACACGAGCATGTTCATCGCGAGCGCGGTCGCGAAGTTCTCGCTGGGCCCGAAGGCGGGCATCGCGGCCGACAAGGCCTTCAAGCTCTCGGAAACGATCGACGTCCAGTACAACATCGGCCACCTCGCCTCGTCCGAAGGCGACACCGTCGCGGCCGACGGGAAATACCTCGTCGCGCTGAACAAGTGGTCCATCGACCGCTACCCGAACATCGGCACCCTGCTGCCCCAGAACCTCCAGCTCATCGACCTGGCCGCCCCCAAGATGAGGATCCTCTCCGAAGCCCCGGTCGGCATGGGCGAACCCCACTACGGCCAGATGATCCGCATGGACCGGCTCACGCGCGCGATCCAGGTCTACCAGCCCGGCACCGACCCGCTCACGTTCCAGCCCTCGGCGTTCGCGACGGCGCCAGGCAAGGAGCGCGTCGAGCGCTCCGGGAACACGGTCCACGTGTACATGACGGCGATGCGCAGCCACTTCACGCCGGACACCCTTCGGGTGAAGAAGGGCGAGCGCGTGATCCTGCACATCACGAACATCGAGACGACGCCCGATGCGACGCACGGCTTCGCGGTCCCCTCATACAACGTCGAGGTCTCGATCGACCCCGGCGAGGTCGTGACCATCGAGTTCGACGCCACGAAGACCGGCGCCTTCGCCTTCTACTGCACCGAGTTCTGCTCCGCGCTCCACCTGGAGATGCAGGGCTGGATGCTCGTCGAGCCATGATCACGAAAACGAAAGGACACTCCCTGACCATGACACGTCTCTCCATCACCGCGACCGCCGCCCTGGCCATCGTCCTCGCCGCCTGCGGCGGTGGCGGATCGACCGGATCGACCGGATCGGCCGGATCGTCCGACCGCGTCGAGATCCAGACCGCGACGACGGAGTTCGCGTTCGCGCCGAAGGCCTGGGAGATCCCATCCGGCAAGCCGATCAAGATCGTGCTCAAGAACAAGGGCACGGTCGAACATGACTTCACCATCGACGCGCTGAGGCTCAAGGTCACGGTCGCCGCGGGCAAGGATGCGGAGAAGAGCTTCGCGGCCATCGTGCCGGGCACCTACGAGGTTCACTGCTCCGTCGCCGGCCACAAGGAGGCCGGGATGACGGGCACGCTCACCGTCAAATGACGAGGCGTCTGACCGGCGCCGCCGGCTGGCTTCGACCGCTGGCGGCGGTGGTCGCGCTCCTGCTGGTCGCGATCGCCAACACGAGCCCGATCTGGCAGTCGCGCCTCTCCGCGCCGCAGTACCCGAAAGGCCTCTGGC
>JANNUM010000172.1:0-2951 GCA_031395235.1 Chloroflexota bacterium | reverse complement strand
CTTCGTCTCGGCATCGGGGCCGATCGCGATCGGGAACTTGTCGCGCCACTCCCAGGGCTTCGTCGCGTCGATGATGAGCCGCGAGTTGTGCCCCTTCTCGTCGGGGTGGATGGCGGGATCGAGAGGGCCGGACCACGCGCGGTGGATGATGTCGAGCGATCGCTCGGGGTCCGAGCGCGTGAGGATCGCCCACATCACGTCGTTGATGTCGGTCACGTCGATATCGTCGTCCACGACGACGACGATGCGGCCGAGGTACGCGCCGACGCGGCACATCGCGGCGACGTGACCAGCCTGGCGCGCGTGTCCGGCGTAGCGCTGCTGGATCGACACGGCGTTGAACAGCCGGCAACCGCCGACGCCGAAGCAGTGCGCGTCGACGACGCCGGGCACGCCCGCCGCCTTGAGCTCGCGCAGCAGGAGCGCGGAGCGCAGGTACTCGCGGTAGCGGTGCGGCTCGTAGGGTGGCTTGTTCGGCGGGACGCCGAGGATGATCGGATCGCTCCGGTGATAGATCGCCTCGACCTCGAGCACGGGCTCGGCGCGCTCGCCCGACGCGTAGTAGCCGGTCCACTCGCCAAAGGGACCTTCCTTCGCGAGGTTGTCGTAACGCAGGAAGCCGGTGAGGACGATCTCCGCGGCCGCCGGGATCGGTAGCTTGGTGATCGGATCGATGACGACCTCGTACGGCTCGCCGCGGATGCCACCGGTCCAGTCGTACTCCGACACGCCCTGCGGTACCTCGAGCGTCGAGGCGATGAACAGGAGCGGCTCCACGCCGACGACGACCGCGATCGGGCACGGCTGCTTGCGCTTGAAGTACGCGTCGCGGAACTGGCGCCCGTGCTTGCCTGGCGAGATGTACACGCCGACCCGCCTTTTGTCGTGGACCATCACGCGGTAGGTCCCGAGATTGACCCAGTCGCTGTCCGGATCCTTGAGGACGTCGACGACGCCGGTGCCGATGTAACGGCCGCCATCGAGCGGGTGCCAGAACGGAGACGGAAACTTCAGCACGTCGACGTCATCGCCCCGCAAGACGTTCTCGAACACCGGCCCGTCCTTGACGACCTTCGGCTTGAGCGCGCGATCCGACTCGGTAAGCCGGAGGAACTCGTCCATGAGCGGGCGGCGCTCGATGTCGAGAGGCAGGCCGAGGGTGAGCGCCAGCCTGCGGCGCGTCGCGTTCGCGTTCGCGAGAATGCGGAACCCGGAGGGGTATCCCGGGATGTCATCGAAGAGGACGGCGGGCGAGTCATCGGTGTGATGCAGCATCTCGGTGATGCGCCCGATGTCCTCCTGCCACGAGGCGCCTTTCACGTCACGGACGTCGCCGAACTCTCGCGCAACGGCGATCCACTCGCGAAGGTCTCGATAGCGCACTCTTCGTTCGACTCCTTCCCGCGCCGTGGGGAAATGGTCATACCATTATGGCGGCGTCACGGTTTCGCGGTCTGCGTGAACCAATCGGTGGGAACCTCGCGCCCGATGCCCGCCTCTCTCGCTGCGCGGTACACGGCGTAGCCGGCCGCCGCGAACTGGATCCCAAGGCCGCTCGACACCCCGAGGCCGCCGCCGGTGAAGAGCGTGATCTCCTCGGCCGATCGCCGCCCCGCTTTACCGAGGATCACGTCACCGAGCTCCGCTATCTTGCCGCGGAGCCGATCGGGCAGATCGCGGACCTCGGTCGCCTCCACCGGTCCCTGGCCAGGCGGGAAATGGAAGGTCGCCGCGTCGCGGCTGCGTATCGCGATGAGCGCCGCGCGGTCGAGGGTGCCGTCGTCGAGCTCGTGGCTCTGGACCGAGTTCACGTGCTGGCCCGCCTGGAGCCACGTCCCCGCGATGACGGGGTCGTGCGAATTCGTGGCGAGCACGACGATGTCGGCGGCAGCGACGGCGTCGCGAGACGTGCGTGCCGGCGCGACCGGGATGCCCAATTCGGGAGCCAGTCGCGCGCAGAAGCGCTCGACCCGTGCCGGGTTCGTGCTGTACACGCGCACGTCGGCGAGGTCGCGCACCCGAGCGAGCGCGCGGAGCTGGGTCTCCGCCTGCCAGCCGGAGCCCACCAGGCCGACCCGGCGCGCATCGCTCCGCGCGAGGTGCTTCGCGGCCACCGCGCTGGTGCATCCGACCCGCGCCCGCTGCAGCTCCCCGTCCTGGATGATCGCGAGCGGGACGAGCTCGTGGATGTCGAAGAGGATGACCAGCCCGACGTAGCGGTCGCCGGGCGCCGAGGCGATCTTCTCGCGGCGGCGGCGGCCGTCGCGCGCGAACTCGTGCGTGTGATCGGAGGACAGGCGCAGCGCATGGACCCCGTAGCGCGGGAGGGCGCCGTCCATCGACTTGAAGAGGTAGTGGTGGCCGTCGCCGAGCGGGGTGTACGTATGCGAGCGCGGACGGTTCGTCGCGTCCCCCGTCACCAGGTCGCGGAAGGCGTCCTCGAGCGCCGAGATGCACGCGTCGAGGTCGAGGACGCGCAGCACGTCGGCGTTGTCGAGAAGGAGCGTCATTTCGGATACGCGCCCGCCGCCGCGAACTGGAAGCCGATGTGGTCCCGAAAGCAGGTCACCTGCTCCGGCATTCTCGCGGCCGGCGGCGCGACCCGCGCTGAGCTCCGGAAGCGGTGCGCTCGCTCAGCGGCCCGAAACGAAGGCTGGCGCGGCCGTGGCGACTTGACCGCCTGGAATGGTAATACCATTATCGAAATGAGCGGCGACACGACCCCAGGAGGACGTCATGGCCACAGTGCAGACTGAGCTCGCCCGGAAGAAGACCCGACTGGCCGATCCGCGCAGCGTCAGGCCCGCCCCGAAGGAGGCGCTGCGCTCGCTGCCGGCGACCATCGAATGGCTGCGCCGCGAAGGTCTCCTGATGGAGACCGACGTCGAGGTGGACGGCGACCTGCAGCTCACCGGCATCCAGAAGCATTTCGACGGCAGCTACCCGATCCT
>JANNUM010000138.1:0-1637 GCA_031395235.1 Chloroflexota bacterium | reverse complement strand
GGTTCGTCGTCCACTTCAAGGCGCGCGCCGAGCTCGGCACGTACACGGTGCAGCTTCTGCCGCGCATCGACGGCCGCGGGCCGCTGCCGGAGCTCGGCATCTTCACGGTCGTCACGGTCTCCAAGAACCCGTAGCGTCGCGCCATGCGACGCGCCTCCACCGCTCTCACGCTCCTGCCGTTCGCGCTCGTCGTGGTCCTTGCGATCGGGCTCGCGATCGCCGGCCGTCTCTCGACGCACGATGCGGTGAAGGTCGGATCGTCGACACCGACGCAGGCGGCCGCGGTCGCGATCCCGACGACCATCGCGTCGCCCTCGCCCACCGCGAGCGCTACCGGCGCGTCCGCGAGCCCGACGCCGAGCGCCGCGGCCTCGTTGCGTCCGAACGACGCCGCGGAGATGCTGCGCGTGCACAACGATCTTCGCGCGGCGGTCGGCGCGCCGACGGTGCGCGCCGACGAGCGCGTCACGACCGCGGCGCAACGACACGCGGAGTACCTCGCTCTCAACAACGCGCTCGGCCACGATGAGGTGCCCGGCGCGCTCGGCTTCAGCGGCGCCTCGGTGCGCGATCGGCTCGCCGCGCAGGGCTACACCGACGCGAACGCGAGCGAGGTGGCGACATCGTTCAGCTCGGGCACCGAGGGCGTGCGGTCGCTCTGGGTCCTTCCGTATCACCGGCTCGGACTGATGCATCCGCACGCGGTCGTCGCCGGCTGGGGGCACGCGGAGACGGCGGGCCGCGCCATCACCGTGGGCGTCATCGTGTACGACTTCAACGCGCCCGCGCCCGAGCGCGTCCGCGCGCCGGCGCCTGACCAGCGCGTCGCGGGTACCTACTCCGGGGAAGAGATCCCTGAGGTCGTGCCCGCCGGAGCATCGCGGCCGGTCGGCTATCCGATCATGGTCGTGTACTCGAGCGCGCGTGCCGTCGACCTGCGCAGCGCGCGGCTGACGGACGCAGGCGGACGCGAGCTCGCGCATCACGTCGTGCCGCCGCTCTACGAGCGCGACTACGTCGCGATCATCCCAGCGACTCCGCTCGCGCCCGGCGCGCGGTACCGCGTTCGGCTCGAGCTGATCGTGGCCGCGAACGACGTTGTCGATGAATGGGAGTTCGAGGCTGAGCGTTAGAGCCGCGACCGATGGGGTTGGCGAGCGTGCTGCAGGATTCCCGCCGTGAGCGAGCGTCGGCGAGGATTAACGCAGATGGTCGAGGTGGTGCTCGCGATCTTCATAGCCGGTGTCGTCGCGCTGTCCGTCATCTGGTGGACCCAGCGGAGCCTCATGTACTTCCCCTCCGGCGGACCGGTTCCTCCGGCTGGGCAGATGATCGCTGGCGCTGAGGATGTTGAGCTCGCGACGCGCGACGGGCTGAACCTCGGCGCGTGGTTCGTTCCCGGACGCGGCGCGCCACCACGGCCGGCTGTGCTCGTCGCCAACGGTAACGCGGGCGACCGCTCGGATCGCGCGCCGCTCGCGGCAGCGCTGATGCGAGCGGGCTACTCCGTTCTGCTCTTCGATTACCGCGGTTACGGCGGCAACCCAGGGAGCCCGACCGAGGAGGGTCTGCTCGACGACGCGCGCGCCGCCGCGGACCATCTGCAGAACAGGCCGGATGTCGACCACGCGCGTATC
>JANNUM010000314.1:0-3733 GCA_031395235.1 Chloroflexota bacterium | reverse complement strand
GCGCTGGCGATCGCCTGGTCGAGCACGTCGCGCGCGAGTCCGGCGAAGTCCGCCCGCAGGCGGACGATGCCCGAGCCCCGCATCGCGCCCTGCGGATCGAGCAGGACGGCCTTCGCTGTACGTGAGCCCATGTCGATGCCGGCGACGAGCGATGCCGTCATGCCATCACCTCCGCGCCCGCGAGCATCCGCTCCATCGCGAAGATCGCGGCGCCGAGCGCGCCGGTGTAGTGCGAATCGCCGCTCACGTTGATCGTGATATCGAGCTTCTCCTCGATGGAGCGGATCATGCCGACGTTGCGAGCGACGCCACCGGTGAACGTGACCTCGGACTCGGCGCCCACCCGGCGCACCAGCGCGACCGTGCGCGAGCCGATGGCACCGTGCACTCCGGCGAGGATGTCCTCGACCTTCTTGCCTGAAGCCAGGTACGAGAGGATGTCGGTCTCGACGAAGATCGTGCACACGGTGGAGAGGCGGACCGGGTTGCGTGCCTCGAGCGACTTCTCGCCGATGGCGCTCACCTCCATGCCGAGCGCCTCGGCCGAGTTCGTGAGGAACCGGCCGCTGCCGGCGGCGCACTTGTCGTTCATCGCGAAGTCCAGCACCTCGCCGCGGTCGCTCACCTTGATCGCCTTGGTGTCCTGGCCGCCGATGTCGATGACGGTCCGCGTGTTCGGGTAGAGGGCCCAGGCGCCCTTGGCGTGGCACGAGATCTCGGTGACCTGGTCGTCGCCGAACGCCACCTTGAAGCGGCCGTACCCGGTGCCGATGACGTAGCCCACGTCGTTCCGGCTCACGCTCGCCTCCGCGAGCACCTTCTCGTACGCGCGCTCCGCCGCGCGCACGAGGTACGCGCCCGTGTCCACGAGCGACCGGGCGACGATGCGCCGGTCCGCGTCGAGCAGGAGCGCCTTCGTCTGGGTCGAGCCGACGTCGACGCCGGCGGCGTACCTCACCGCGTACCCCCGGCGGACAGGGCGGCATCGGCGGCGGCTGTGAGCCGCCGCTGCGCGAGGGCCTCGAAGAACGCGTCGATCCGGTTCCGAAGCTGCGCCTGCGAGAAGTAGCGGGGATCCTCGAGGTCCGACTCGATGAGGAGCGTGGGTACCTCGCGCTCGCGCACGAAGTACTCGCGCATGTCGCCCTGTCCCGCGGAGAACAGCCGGCAGCTCTTCACCGAGTGGATCACCAGGGCGTCCGCGTTCCACTCGTCCACGTACCTGGCTATCTGCTCGTAGCGCTGCAGGAACGTCCGGTTGCAGAGGTTGTACTGGAGCATGTGCCGCGCGATCGACTCGAGCGGCTTCTGCGGATCATGCCGGAACCCGAACTCCCAGATCCCGCCGACGGTCGAGTACGTCGAGGCCACCGCCACCGCGCCCCAGCGCGAGAACATGTCGCGGAAGACCCGCAGGAACGGCCAGGGCGGCGGTCCCTCGATGACCACGCGGAAGCGCTCCTCGGGCAGCGGACCCTCGCCCTTGGCGGCCTTCTCGGCCAGCTCGCCGCGCGCGACCTCGAAGAACTTGACCGCCTCCTCCGTGCCGCGGAGGCAATAGAGGACCGCCATCATCGTCAAGGAGTCGAAGTAGGCGTCATACGGGGCCGGGCGCCGCTTCGTGAGGTCCTTGATCTCCGCCCACATCTCGCCCACCAGCGCCGAGTTCTCCACCGTCTTCCGCAGCTTCTTGTAGTCGAGGCTCCTCCCGGTGATCTTCTCGAGGAGCACCACAAGCTCCTCGAGCTGCCTCACCACATACTCGACATCGCCTGGAGAGGGCTCGCCGTCCACGGACCGGACGAACGGGATGTCGATGTTCACGACCGGCGCGCCGCAGAGCTCGGCCAGGTGCTCGAACCAGTTGAGGTAGACGTTGCACCCGACGTAGTTGCACAGGAGCAGGTCGGCCTTCGGGATCGTGCCGTACGGCGCCTGGTAGCCACCGACGTAGAGGCCCACATCGGCCTTCACGTAGGCGCAGTTGTCCACCGCGTAGCCGAGCTCCTCGGCCTTCTGGATGAGCGGCAGCGACTGCTTGCGGGCCGCGAGCTGGAGGACGTTGACCTCGGGGAATACGGGGACCATGTCGAACGCGCGGACGAGCTCGACGGGGTTGCCGGCGATGAGCAGGTGGGCGTTCTTCGTATCCGACTGGCCCGTCGCGATCGCCGTGAGCTGCCCGTAGTAGTCGCCCATGAGCTTCTTCTGCAGCTCGTGCAGGTGACCCTGGTAGCGGATCTCTTTCGTCTCGGTCATGTGAACAGCATCGATTCCACGAAGGTCTCGACCTCCGTTCGGATCTTGTCGTACATCCACATCTTCTCTTCGAACTCGAGGAAGAGGTGCGGGATGCCCTCGTGCTCCAGTGCCTTGCGGTAGAGGGCGTAATCGAAGAGCCCCGGCTCACAGAACTTCGCGCCGAGGAAGATGACCGCGTTGGCGCGATGCGCGCGCGCGCTCGCGATGAGCGAGGCGGCGCGCGGCTGGCGCAGGTCGTGCTTCGTGCTCAGATGGACGCTCCCATCGAGGTACGCGACGGCGAGCGCGCGGAACGGGTCGCCCAGGGGCGCGATATCGCGCTTGAACAGTCGCCATCCGAGCAGGAAATCGTCCTCGAGGATGTAGCAGCCGGACTCCTCGATGGCCGCGATGAGCTCGAGCGGCGGCTGCTCGCAGAACGAGCCGACCAGCACCACGCGGACGCGATCCTTCGGCCGCGACTCGCGGGCACGCGCCGTCGCGATGCTCTCGGCGATGAGCGGCTCACTGTCGGCGGGATCGGTGAGCGTCGCGAGCCGTGCGAGGGTGTAGAGCTCGGCGGTCGAGATCTTCTCGGGCGACACCGCGCGCAGCAAGTAGAGCTCCCGCAAGCGTGCGCGCAGACCGTTGTACGCTCCGATCGCCGAGCGCAGGTCCTCCACACCCACCGCGTGCCCGCTCACCGCGCCGAGCTCGTCCGCGACGCGCCGATACTCGCCGGCCAGATAGTCGACGGTCGCCGACGACGTCATGTTCTGCGGCAGGTGCACGTACGTGACGTGCCGGTCGGGGAAGTTCCGCGCCATCACGCTCGCGAGATTGCGGGCGGGGTCGCAGATCGATTCGAACATGAGCGCGTCGAAGGGCTCGAGCTTCTCGACGAAGGCGAGCTCCAGGGTGCTCTTCACGACCGAGCAGACGAACGACTGGAAACGAGAGTCGGCGTGCGCCATCTCGATCTGGTTCCCGCCGCCGAACAGGCCCACCGGCAGCATTCCCGCCGCGTACGCCAGCTCCACCGGCGCGTAGACGGGAAAGCAACCCGTGACCATCCGGCCGGTCCGCGCGCGCCATTCGCGCACGGTCGGGAACTCGCGGTCCTCGATGATCTCGCGGTAGCGCTCTACCGCGGCCAGCGGCGCGATGACGGCGAGCGTCACAGCTCTCTCCCGAGGGGCACGAGGGGCTCCTCGCGGAACCCGAGCTCTCGGAAGAACGGCGCCACCCCGCGGTCGTGCAGCGGCACGAGCGTGAACACGTGGTCGGCGCCGAGGTCGCGCAGGCTGGCGAGGAGCGCGGTCAGGAGCGAGCGGCCCACGCCGTGACCGCGGTGCGCAAGGTCGACGCCGAACGCGTCGATCCAGGCCGCGGCCACGGCGCTACCGAAGGAGCGACGCACCTCGCCGGCGGCGTAGCCGACGAGCGTGTCGCCCAGCTCCGCGCCCATGACGACCACGCCGGCGCGGTCCAG
>JANNUM010000102.1:0-3411 GCA_031395235.1 Chloroflexota bacterium | reverse complement strand
CGCCTCCGCGCTCGCCGTCCCGCGAATTGCTGGTCGGCGGGGAGCGTAGCGTCCAACCGCATGCTTGTCGGCTAAGAAGCGCGCGCCGGCGTCACGCAATGCGAGCATGCGGTCGACGGCTGCGCGCATGTCGCGCTCGGTGCCGCACGCGAAGCAGCGAATTGCGCGCAGCGTTTCCGCGGCCAGGACCGCGTATCGGCGACTCATGGCTCAGCGAGCAGTCGCTCCACCCCTTGACGACGCTCATCAGCGGCCGTCGGCCCCTCGAATACGAAGCGGATCATGCCGTTCGTGTCGATGAGGAAGACCCACGGCTCGGTTGGGCGCTCCTTCTTAGGAGCTCGAGCAGTCGAAAGAGGCGACTCTAGCTTGCGCGAGGCTCACCGAATGTCCCTTGAGCTACCTGGTGCCGCTAGTCGAAGTGGACTGCCCCTTTGAGCGTTCCTCACCGCTGGCAGGGCCGGTGAAGACAAGCGAGAAGTCACCGTTACCGTGGAGATACGCGAAGTCGTCCGCACCACGGAGGACGCTCCAAGGTCCAGGCGCAGTGATGGATTCGCATCGCGACGTCATGACAGAGGCGGTGCCGCGTATCCTGCCGGACTGATGCAGCAGCGGCGGTGACGAACGAAGACGTCGTGAAGCTCTACTGGGATACCTGCTGGAACGACCGCAAGGTCGACCGTCTAGCTGATGTGTTCCACGACCCGTACATCCACGGGCGGACCGAGTTCACGCTGGCGCGGATGGCCGACATCATCCATGGCGCCCTGCGAGAGTTCTCGGATTTTCGCGTTCGCGTGAACGAGACAGAGGTCCTCAGCGAGGTCGTCATCACGCGTTCGACCTTCCTCGGCACGCAGAGCGGCGAGCTGTTCGGGCTGAGCCCCACCGGCAGGGCGGTCGAGCTGCCGACGCTCGACATCTTCTTCTTCCGGGAAGGCAAGGTCTGGCGGTACTGGCATCTCACCGACCACCTGCCGATCCTGAAGGGCATCGGCGCACAGATCCGCATCGGCGACGAGGTCGCAGACCTCGACAGGTAGATCTTAGGGATGAGGCGGCGGCGGATCTGCGCGAAGATGAAGTCCATCATCGCGACGGTGAGCGAACGAAATCTCGCCTTTTACCGAAAGTACGGCTATCGCGAGCTGCAGCGATTCGACTTCCCCGGCGCAAGCGCCTGGTGGATGTGGCGGGATCCTGTGTAGGCATCGCTGAGGCGGCCCTGTAGCCCGGAGGGCTTCGAACCCCTGACCTCCCTTGAAGGTCGCGCTCTACGTCGCCTACTACAACTCCGAACGCCCGCACATCGTGCTCGGGGGTCTCTCGCCGCTCGACTGGCTACGACGACGAGCTGTCACCCAGGTCTAGGCAGACCTCAGCTAACAGCCGAACTTCTTGCACCAGCCGCGCCCGCGCCTACGTCCGACCTCAATCGGATCTTCGCTCGTGGTCACACCCTCGAGGGTGTCGCTGACCATCTCGAACACGTCACCGATGCCGCCGGCGAGGAAGGCGAGCGCCACGATGACGCCGACCGCGACGAGCGCGAGGATCAGCGCGTACTCGACGAGCCCGGCGGCGCGCTCATCGCGCACGAACGTCCTCACGGTGCTGCGTAGCCAGAACAGCACAAGCGAGAACATCGTCATGCCTTTATCCACCCATTGCCCAGAACCACCACAACTGCTAACCACCGGTTGTGTCGCGTGTTAGGTGCAGCCAGGGAATGCACTCGGTCCCGAGACCGATACGCACTTCTGTGGACGACAGGGTATCCGTTTGGATGAGTGTGAGATCCGACCAACAATCCGATCTCGAACGCGAGCCGCATCGGCGCATACGCGCCGGCCATACTCACGTCGTGACCATACACATTCGTTCGCTGACGGCTGACGACGTGGACCCCCTTGCCGCGGCGCTCGCGGAGGCGTTTCGCCGCGACGATCTTGCGGTCTGGATCTTCCCGGATCCGCTGGATCGGGACGCCGCGCTGGCTGCCATGTTCCGATCGCGTCTGAGTGACGCGCTCCACGACGACGAGACAGTCGTGGACGTCGCGGACGACCTCTCCGGCGCGGCGATCTGGCAGTCGCCGCGCGTCCGGCTCGACGACGATCCGCCACCGGGTGCGCGCCCCGACGTCGTCGATGCATTTCGCACCATCTTTGCGGCCCGTCCCCAGCCACCGTACTGGTACCTGCACGGGATCGGCGCGCGTACCGAACGCCGCGGGATCGGGTCCGCACTGGTGAGCGTGGGTCTTCGACGCCTGGATACGGCCGGTGTACCCAGCGCGCTGATGACGGGCGCCGAACGAAATCTCGCCTTCTACCGAAAGCACGGCTATCGCGAGCTGCAGCGATTCGACTTCTCCGGCACGAGCGCCTGGTGGATGTGGCGGGATCCTGTGTAGGCATCGACCAGGCGGCCCTGGAGCCCGCGCCGAAACGCGCGTCAGATGAGCGGCTAACTAGGTTCCATAAGGAGTTGTCAAGCGTGAGGGGCAGCAGGCGTGGGCGAGGCTCGCTAGCCGCTATTGGACCCGATGATCTCGCCGTCGTGCCATTCGGGGTCCTGCGCCAGGAACGCGCGCATCTTCCTAAAGCGCTCGTCCTGCTTGGGATCCCGCGCGTTCGCGACGTAGCTCTCCTTGTCCGTGAACGCGACGGCCATATAGAGCTCGTTCGGGTCGCGGTCCATGCGATACACCATCGTGCTGACGAATCCTGGGATCTTGAGGCTCTCGTATTGCGTCATCTCTTCCTTGAGCTTCGCTTCCATGCCGGGCTTCAGGCGCATGCGCGCCACGGTTCCGTACATCCAAGACTCCTCCCCCGAGTGTTGCCGCGCATCGTACGCAGGAGCTGCGATTCTTGCATCGAGCAGCGCCAGATCTGACGACGCCGGCGGCGCAGCGCATGCACGCGAGTACGATGCCGGCATGGGTCTGCCACCCATTCTCGCGTTGATCGTCGTGTTGATCGTCGCCGGCATCGTGGGACTCCCGACACGGAACATTCGGGCTGAGATACGCAGTCGCGTTCGTGCGGGCGCAGGGGTGGAGGTGTAGTTTCCGCACCGGCCAGACCTGGCCAGGGGAGGTGACTACATGCACGCACGAGTTACACGTTTCAAGGGCGAGCCGGCGCGCATCGATGAAGGCATCCGCCGTATCAAGGAGGACGTGATCCCGTTCGCGAAGAAGCTCGCCGGGTTCAAGGGCGGCTACTGGCTCGTTGACCGCAAGACCGGTGTGGGATTCGGCGTCACGCTCTTTGAGAGCGAGGCAGCCCTTCAGTCCAGCGAAGAGGCCGCGAAGAAGATGCGAGAGCAGGCAACGTCGGCCGGCGCCAGCCAGATAACGGGTGTCGAGCGCTACGAGGTCGTCGCCCAGGCCTAAGCGAC
>JANNUM010000475.1:0-2807 GCA_031395235.1 Chloroflexota bacterium | reverse complement strand
GGGATGCTGGTAGACGTCGTCGGGCGCGCCGAGCTGCTGCAGGCGCCCCGCGTCGAGCACCGCGATGCGGTCGCCCATCGTCATGGCCTCGGCTTGATCGTGGGTCACGAAGATCGTCGTGACGCCAAGCTGTCGCTGGAGCGCCTTGAGCTCGGTGCGCGTGTGCGTGCGGAGCTTCGCGTCGAGGTTCGAGAGGGGCTCGTCCATGAGATAGACGCGCGGCTCGCGCACGATGGCTCGCGCGAGCGCGACGCGCTGCTGCTCGCCGCCGGAAAGCTGGCCTGGGCGTCGCGGGAGCAGATGTCCGATCTTCAGGAGCTCGGCGGCGCGCGCGACGCGGCGTTCCTGTTCCGCCGCGGGCAGGCCACGGACGCGCAGCGGGTAGCGGATGTTGTCATGCACCGACATGTGCGGATAGAGCGCGTAGCTCTGGAAGACGAGCGCCACGTCGCGGTCCTTTGGCTCGAGGCGCACGACGCTCTGCCCGTCCACTCGGATGTCGCCGCGGTCCGGATGGTCGAGACCGGCGAGCATGCGAAGCGCCGTGGTCTTGCCGCAGCCCGAAGGCCCCAGCAGCACGAGGAACTCGCCGTCGGCGATGTCGAGCGTGAGCCCGGCCACCGCCGGGCGTTCCTGCCCAACGAACTGCCGCCAGACATCGTCGTACTCGACCTTCGCCATCCTGCTCAATCTCTCCGCTTCGTCGTCACAGACCCCGCGTCGCGCCGACGAGCCCGCGCACCATGAGGCGACGCGTCGCGAAGAAGACCGCCATCACGGGAAGCACGTACAGGACACCCATGGCCGCGACGACACCGTACTGCACCTCGGTGTAGCCGCCAGCGGTTCGGAACGTCTCGTAGAAGGCGAGCGGGATCGTCTTCATGGCCTGCTGGTCCACGAGGATGAGGACCATGAGGACCTCGGCCCACGCGCTGAGGAACGACAGCCCCGCGGCGACGGCGATGCCCGGGCGCGCGACCGGGAGAACGACCTCGAAGAGCGCGCGGAACTTGGTGCGGCCGTCGAGCCAGGCCGCCTCCTCGAGATGCCGCGGCACCGAGTCGAAGAAGCCCTTCATCAGCCAGACGAGGAAAGGCAGCTCGATCGCCGCATGGATGAGGATGAGACCGAGGTACGAGTTGCGAAGACCGAGCTCTCGCGCCAGGCCGTAGATCGGGACCATCGTCGCCGACAGCGGCATCGTCTGGAGCAGAAGCACCGCGTACGTGATCCACGCTTTCCGCCTGAGCTCGACGCGCGAGAGCGAGTAGCCCGCGAGCGATACGACGAAGACCGTGAGCAGCATCGTCGACACGGCGACGAACACGCTGTTCTGGAGCGCGGTCGCGAAAGCGTAGCGAGTGAAGATCTGGACGAAGTTGTCGAGCGTGAGCTGCTGCGGCCAGCGGATATACGCCTGCGCTTGCGCATCGAAGGCGGCGGTGAACAGCCACACGAAGGGCGCGAGGAAGAACACCGCGATGACGACGAAGGCGGCGTGCATCAGCACGAGCTCCAGCACGGAGCCGCCCTCGAGCGCGCGCGGCCGCGGCGGGACCACCACCTGCGCCTGGGCCTGCGGGCCGAGCGTCGTCATGCCCGGGCCCTCGACCAGCGCAGGTACGCGATGGCGAACCCGGCATTGAGCACGAGCATGACGACGGCGATGGTCGAGCCGTATCCGATGGCGTATGAGCGGAAGGCTTCGTGGAACGCGTACAGCGCGATCGTCTCGGTCCGGGTGCCCGGCCCGCCGTTCGTGAGCGTCTGGATGAGGATGAAGGTGCCGAACGTCGACATGGTGATCGAGAGCAGCGCGACGGCGGCGATCGGCCGCAGGCTCGGGAGCGTGTGGTCCCAGAAGCGGCGCCACGCGTTCGCGCCGTCGACGCGCGCCGCTTCGTAGATGTCCGTCGGGATCGTCTTTAGCGCGCCGAGGAAGATGAGCATCGTGAACGCGGTGCCGCGCCAGACGTTGGCGACGATGACCGCGAGCATCGGGAACTGCCCGAGCCAATCCACCGGCGCGAACCCCAGCGCTTGCAGACCGGTGTTCAGCGAGCCGTGGAAGAAATCGTACATCGCGACCCAGAGGAAGGCGGCGATGACCGTTGGGTTCACCCATGCGAGCAGCACCGCGGCGTAGGCGACCGCCGCGAGGCGGTAGCGCCGCCGCTCGGCGTGATCCAGCAGGAGCGCGAACAGCAGTCCGAGGCTGAATTGACCCACGATCGCCGACCCGACGACGAACACGACCGAATTGAGGATGACCGTCGCGAAATCGGGATCGCTGAAGAGCCGCTGGTAGTTCTCGAGTCCGACGAACCGCGGCCTGGCGGCGTCGATGCCGACCAGCGCCTTGTTCGTGAGGCTCGTGTAGAGCGCCCAGAGAGAGGGGCCGACGAAGAACAGCGCGAGGAGGAGCGCGGCCGGCGTGAGGCCCGCGAGGTACGCGCCGTTCCGCCGGAGCGCGACCGCCGCGGACGGGGAGCGGGGTCGCAGCGCCCCCGCTCCGACCGCTGTCCCTATTGCGTGATGACCTTGTCGGCGCCGATGGCCTGCTTCAGATCATCGGCGTAGCGCTTGGCGGCGTCGACCGGGCTCATCTCGCCGGCGGCGACGCGACCGGTCGCCTTCTGTATCGCCCCGATCACCTTGCCGTAGCTGGCGTCCGCTGGGACGAACTTCGCTTTCTTCAGCGATTCGGTCGAGTCGACGAGGTACTTCTGCGCTTTGAACTCCGGCACCTCCGCCGAGTCGGTGCGCGCGACGGGATGCGGGTCTTCGATGTTGAGCTTCGCGAC
>JANNUM010000471.1:0-2874 GCA_031395235.1 Chloroflexota bacterium | reverse complement strand
GCCTTCCTTCGGATGTATGTCGCGGGCAAGAGCTGCTGCTCTACGCAGTTCGGCCTCGCGTTCGACGCCACACCTGACGAGAAGGACACCGTGAGCGACGTCGCGGGCATCCCGCTCGCGGTCGATCCACTGAGCCAGCCGTATGCGGATGGCGCGATCATCGACTTCGTCGAGGGGCCGGACGGCAGCGGCTTCCTGGTGAAGAACCCCACGCTCGGCGGCGGCTGCGCGTGCGGCGGAGGTCGCGGCTAGCTCGACCTATTCCGGCGCGGAGAGCGAGTCCCAGAGCACCTCGGCGATGTGACGGACCTTGACGCGCTGGCTGCGAGCGTCAAGCCCACCCCTCAGGTGTGTCAAACAACCGGGGTTGTCGGTGATCACGACGTCGGCGCCGGTCTTCGCGATGTTGGCGAGCTTGGTCTCAAGCACGAAGTTCGCGACATCGGGATGCTCGAACGAGAACGTGCCGCCGAATCCGCAGCACACCGCGGAGTCCGCCATCTCGGTCAGCTGGATACCCGCGACGCGACGCAGCAGCTCGCGGGGCTCGTCGTGAAGGCCGAGGACGTTCGCCGACTGGCAGGCGTCGTGATACGTCGCCCGGATCGCGAGGTGACGGCCGGTCGTGCCGCGCTCGATAGCGAGGACGTACGCGAAGCGCGTGAAGGACACGATCCGCTCGCCGAGCCGCCGCGCGCGCTCGGCCCATTCGGGCTCGTCGGCGAGGATCCGCTCGTAGTCCTGCGCCATGGTGATCGCGCACGACGACGAGGGTGCGACGAGCTTGTCGGCGTGCACGCGCTCGAGCGCGGCGATCATCTCCTTCGCCATGGCCCGCGCGTTCTTCCTGTCGCCGCTGTTCATGTGCGGCAGGCCGCAGCAGCGGCGGCCCTCGACGACATGCACGTCCGCGCCGAGCGCCTGAAGCGTACGCGCGGCCGCGTATCCGGCGCCCGGCAGGAAGTGGTCGACGATGCAGGACGGGAACAGCCCGACGTGGACGACCGGATCGGTCGGG
Source organism: Chloroflexota bacterium (assembly GCA_031395235.1). GTDB lineage: Bacteria > Chloroflexota > Limnocylindria > P2-11E > P2-11E > CF-39. The sequence continues at coordinate 1,856 of JANNUM010000471.1, read as the reverse complement.
TTCGTCTGCGTGATCTCGCGGGCCCGGTAGTGGAGCGGCTGCTCGGCGACGGCGGGGAGGCTCTTCTCCTTGCCGAGGTCGCCGAACGGCAGGCGCACCAGGCTGCCGTGACGAAGTGGGCCCTGTAGCGCCGAGAGCCAGCCGGTCATCCGATCGATGCGCTGCGGCGTGGTCCATTGCGACAGCGCGATGCGCTTGGTCCACGAGATGCCCGTTCGCTGTACCGCGAGCGCGCGCACGTCGGTGATGAGCGACGCGATCGGGATGCCCACCGGGCAGACCGTGTCGCACGCGTTGCATCCGACGCACATCTGCTGCTCATAGGCGACGCTGTCGAGGCCGTGGTGGAACGGCGAGACGACGAGCCCGATCGGCCCGGTATAGATATGGCCGAAGACATGTCCGCCGACCACTTGATAGGTGGGGCAGACGTTGCTGCACGCGCCGCACTTGATGCACCGCAGCGCCTCGCTGAAGGCGGGGTCTTCGCGCATCGCGGTGCGGCCGTTGTCGATGAGCACGAAGTGCAGCTCCTTCGGGCCGTGCACGCCGATCTGCGTCTTGAGCTCGATGTCCGCCGAACGGGACGGCCCGGTGATGAACTGCGTGTAGGTGCTGATCTTCTGACCGGTCGCGCTGCGCGCGAGGAGCTTCAGCACCGCCGCCGCGTCGTCGAGCGACGGCACGACCTTCTCCACGCCGACGACCGCGATGTGCACCGCCGGCAGGCTGGTCGCGAGGTCGGCGTTCCCCTCGTTCGTAACGAGCACGAGCGTGCCGGTGTCGGCGATCAGGATGTTCCCGCCGGTGATGCCGATGTCGGCCTTGAGGAACGAGCCGCGGAGCTCATCGCGCGCGACCGCGACGAGCGCCGCCGGATCGTCGCTGACCGGATGCCCGACGACCTTCGCGAAGAGCACCGCGATCTCCTCGCGCGTCTTGTGGATCGCGGGCGCAATGAGGTGCGACGGGCGCTCGCCCGCGAGCTGGATGATCCACTCGCCGAGATCGGTCTCGACCGCGGTGATGCCGTTCGCCGCGAGGTGCTCGTTCAGCTGGATCTCTTCGGTGGCCATCGACTTCGACTTCACGACGAGCTTGGCTTTCTTCGCGCGGCAGATCGCGGTGACCACCCGGCGCGCCTCTTCGGCGTCCACCGCGCGGTACACCTTCGCTCCGACCGCCTCGGCCTCACGAGTGAACTGATCGATCAAGGCCGGCAGATCGTCGATCGCGCGCTTCTTGCGTTCGGTGAGGTCCGCACGCAGGGCCGGCCAATCGACCTCGCGCATGCGGTCAGCCCGGCGCAGTCCGAGTGCCGGAAGGGCGCGATGGAGCGCGACCCGCAGCTTGTCGGAATCGAGAGCGCGGTCGAGCTTGCGGCGGAACTCCGTCTTCGACGCGGTCATGGCGTTCGGAACCGGAACGCAGGTCCCAGTAGCAGTGGCGCGGCGAGGGTGGTCACAGCGACCATCATGAGCACTGCGCCATACAGGGGCCCATCGATAACTCCTGCCGCAAGTCCGAGCGAGGCAACGACGAGGCCCACCTCACCCCGCGGGACCATTCCGACGCCCACGCGCACGGCCGACTGTAGGCTTGTGCCCCACATCGCCAGCCCACAACCCACCAGCTTGGTGAGTATGGCGATGAGCGTGAGCGCGACACCGAGTACAAGCGCACCGGGTTCGAGCATCGTCGTTACGTCGAACCGTGCTCCGGTCAGGATGAAGAAGAACGGCACCAGCAACGCCCGGATCGGCGAGAGATCGCGCTTTAGCTCGAGCTCGTCGGAGAGCTCGGCGACGATGAGTCCGGCAAGGTAGGCGCCAACGATCGCGGCGAGGCCGATCGTG
>JANNUM010000460.1:0-6029 GCA_031395235.1 Chloroflexota bacterium | reverse complement strand
CTCGGAGCCGGGGATCCAGGACGCCCATTCGCGTGAGCCCTCGATGGTCGCGCGCGACTCGCGCTCGCCGACGATGACGAGCGTGGGCACGCGGATCTTCGCGAGGTCGGCCTTTCTCGGCCGCTGATCCCAGTCGCGCAGGACCGCGATCGCGCGGGCGACGTCCTCGGGCGTGCGGCCGAGACCCGTGCCGGTCGCCGCGATCATGCGTCCGAGTGGCGACGCCGCGAAAGCGGGATCGGTCGTCGGCCAACCACCGGGGGGCTCCGCCCCCCGAGGACCCCCCGCGGCCGCCGGCGACGCTGGCTGGCGCGCGATCACGGGGCGATCGGCGCGAGCATCCGCCACCTGCTGCTCGAGCCACGCGCGGCCGACGTCGTCGAGGTAGGGGACGGTGTGCCCGATGATGAGCGCGAGCGCTCGCTCCGGGTGATCCACGGCGAGCTGCGCGGTGATCACGCCACCGAGCGACGATCCACCGATGATCGCGCGTTCGATCGCGAGGGCGTCGAGGAATGCCACGAGATCGTTCGCGAGGTCGGCAGCGGTCCAGTCGCCATCGGGACTCGACGAGCGTCCGGTGCCTCGCCGGTCGTATACGAGCACGCGATACCGCTGCGAGAAGACCGGTGCCTGCCCGAAAAGCCAGGGCGTGTGGTCGTGGCCCTGGAGCACCATCGGGGTACCTTCGCCCAGCGATTCGTAGAAGAGCTCGAGGTCTCCCGCGCTCACGCGTGGCATGGGCGACTCATCCTAGACCGACGCGACGCGAGGAAGACGCGCTAACGCTTGCGGTGGCGACGCTCATCGCGGACGGCACCGAGGATCTCGACCTCGATACGGTCCTTCGGACGACCGGCTGCTTGCTTCATGCGAATAAGGTCATCAAGAGAGGTCACCCACACCTCGAGTCCGCCCAGAGGCATCGGCTCCGCCGCTTGCTTCAGGTCCGCGTACCCGTTCGTGCCCGTCGGGGTACCCAGGCAATCGAGATCACCGAGGTCGGTCTCGAAAGTGAAACTGTCGCCCGCGGCGAGCGTGCGCGCGTCGAGGCGGAATGGGACGTCCTCGTTCACGCCGCGCAGCCGTGCGTTCAACTCCTGGAGTGCGGTGGCCAGCCGCTCCAGGTTCAACTTCTCTCGTGAGTAGCAGACGTCGAGATCCTGGGTGATGGTCGGCGAACCCAAGAGTTGGCCGGCGATCCCCCCGATGAGGACGAACTGGACGTCATGGCGGTGGAGGGTGCGGACGATCGCGCCCGGATCGAAGCGCCCCTCGTTCAACGGCTGGTCGTCCCCAGAAAGCGCCGAAGAGCGCGAGCGTTCTCGCCTGCGCTCCGAAGGCGCTGCGCGGGCGTGAGTCGCAGCATCTGTTGGATCTGGGTGCGATCGATACCCTTGCCGGGCCGCGGGATGGCCGTTACCTCCTGCCCGCAGCTCTCGATCAATGACAGGAGAGTCTCGAATCTTGGATCTCGACGGCCGCTCTCGATCGCGGCGATGGTCGGCTGAGCCACCTTCGACAGCCTCGCGAGCGCTCGCTGTGAGAGGCCGGCGGATCGCCGGGCTCCCCACAGGAGCCGTGCTGCCGCCGGTCGGGCGCCGTATTTGATCACGAATGCATTATCGCATAGATAACGTATTCGTTATCGCATCGCAACGTGCTGGCCGCGTCGTCGGCCGGCGGTCTCCTCGGGCGGATGGACGCCGCGGAACGTCGCGTAGATGAGGCCGTCGTACAGGATCTTCAGTCCGCCGGCGACGAAGAACGGCAGCCCAAGAACGCCGGCGGAGAACGCCATACCCACGAACGCGGGCGAGATCGCCGCGGCCGTCGTGCGCGCGACGTTGGTGATGCCCGCGGTCGCCGTGCGCTCCTCCGGGTCGACGACCGCCATCGTGTAGGACTGCCGGGTCGGCACGTCCATCTGGGAGATGCTCATGCGAGCGAGGAGCAGCGCGACCGCGAGACCGGCGGAGGGCATGAGGGGTATCAGCATGAGCAGGACGTTCGATGGCAGGTGCGTGAAGACCATCGTGTTGAGAAGTCCGATGCGCTGCGCGAGCCAGCCCGCGGCGAGCAGCGAGAATCCAGACAGCACGTTCACCCAGAAGAAGATGGTCGCGAGCGCTTCCGGCGAGAGGCCCCAGCGCAGGTGGAACCAATACGCGACGAGCGAGAGGACGACGAATCCGCCCGCGAACGCGTCGAGCCCGAACAACACTGACAGCTTCGCCACGGTCCCGCCGGAGCGGCGGATCCCGAGGAAACGGCGCTCACCCTCGACCTTCGCCAGCTCGACGCGCTCGGACAGCGTCATGAAGACCGCGAGGTTGATGAGGCCGATCACCGCGTAGAGGACGAAGAACGGCCGATAGGCATCGGCGCCCTGCAGCCCGAGCGAGGTGAAGAAGACCACCGACGCCGCCGCGAGCGAGCCGAACGCGCCCGCGAAGTTCGCGACCGTGTTGTAGATCGCGAAGAGCCAGGTGCGCCGCTCGTCCGGGGCGGTCTGCGGCAGGATCGCCTGCTCGACGGTCTGGAAGATGCCGACCTCCGAGCTCGTGGCGCTGATCGTTCCGGTGAACGCGCCGATGAGCAGTGGCAGGAAGCTGCCGCCTGTCGCGAACAGCAGGCCGCCCACCGCCATGAGACCGGCCATCGTCGCGACGGTGCGACGACGGCCGTAGCGATCCGCGACGAGCGACCAGAACACGGTCATGAGCGCCGATCCCGCGATCGCGGCCGTGAGGATGAAGCCGATCTCGGTCGGGCCCATGCCGAGCTCGTCGAGATAGACGCCGAGCACGACCGTGAGATAGCCGTACGCGAACGTGCGCAGCACGCGCGTGAGCAGGAGCTTCTTGCCGTCGAGGCTCAGCCAGTCGAGCACGCGGGTCAGCCTACTGACGCGGGGCGGGGTCTGCTCCTCTAAGAAGCGATCACGTGCTCGTCGCGAGCCGCAGACGGAACCGCGCGCCGCCGCCGCCGCCTACATCGGCACGACCCAGGCCGACCTTCATGCCAAGCTCCAGGCGGGCCAGACCGTCGCTCAGATCGCGACCGCCGCGGGCAAGACGCGTGACGGCCTGATCGCCGCGATGGTCGCTGACGGCAACGCGAAAATCGATGCGGCCCTCGCGGCCGGCACGATCACCGCGGCCCAGGCCGCCGAGAAGAAGGCCTCGCTCACCGCTCACGTCACCGCTGAGGTCGACCGGACCCATTCCGCTGGTGGTCCCCACGGAAGAGGCCCACGCCGCTAAGTCAGCCTTTCCGTCTCCCTCGCCTGAAGCAGCCTCGCTCGTGGTGATCGAGCATGCCGACCGCCTCCATGAACGATTCGCAGATCGTCGGTCCAACGAAGCGGAAGCCGCGCTTCCGTAGATCGCGCGATAGGTCCGCCGGATCGCGGTAGCGCCACACGAAAGCGTCGAAGGTCCCGTGCTCCTCCGCCACCGCGAGGAACGCCTTTGCGTTCGCTATCGCGGACGCGATCTTGAGGCGGTTGCGCACGATGCCCGCGTCGCTCATGAGCCGCGCCACATCGCGTGCGCCGAAGCGCGCGACCTTCTCCGGGTCGAAGCTCGCGAAAGCGTTCCGGTACGCAGCGCGCTTCCGAAGGATCGTCTCCCACGAAAGCCCGGCTTGTGCTCCCTCAAGGATGAGGAACTCGAAGTGCGTGCGCTCGTCATGGCGCGGCGTGCCCCACTCCGTGTCGTGGTAGGCGATGAGCGGCTCGCGCGTGGCCCAGGCGCAGCGTTTCATGCGCCGCCCCATGTCCGAAGCAGGCCAGGCAGCTCCGCGAGCGCATCCACGATCGCGTCGGGCGGGACGTCCGAAGTGGGGAAGCCGGAGTCGTTGCGCCGCCAGACGGCGCGCATCCCGACCGCCCGCGCCCCTGCGACGTCGTCTATCTGGCGGTCGCCGATCATCACGCAGGCCTCGGGGGCGACGCCGAGACGCGAAGCGATCTCACGGAAGACGGAGGGATGCGGCTTCGAGCACTCCAGGTCGGAGGTGTAGACGATCTCGTCGAGCAGACCCGCGAGTCCGTGAGCGGCCAGATCCGCGTTGTGCCACTCGGCCGCCCACCAGGTATTCGAAAGCAGGCCCAACCGGTACCCGCGCTCGCGCAGCAGGCCGAGCGTGTCGCGCGTATCGGCGAAGACGGTGCACCAGCCGGCGACGGCGCGCGCGTAACCATCAAGCGCCGCAAGGACCGCGCGATCGTCCAGGTCGGCACCGAGCCGCCGGAAGCCCTCACTCACCACACCAGCAGGTGGGCCGCTCCAGTGGTCGCGGTCGACGCGCCCCCAGTGCGCCTTCTCGGCCGCGCGCATCGCCGCGACGAACTGCTCCTTTGACGCGGTGAGGCCGTCGTGCGTCGCACGCAGGGCGTCGTACGCGGAGCCCCATTTCGCGGAAGCGCCGTCCTCCCAATCGGGCCACTGCACCAGCGTGCCGCCGAGGTCGAAGACGACGGCCCGCGGCGCACTCAGGCGAGATCGGGGATACGCGACCTCACCCCGGCCAGGAGGATCTCGTGTTCGATCAGCTCCGAGACGGCGGCGATGTCGGGAGCGAGCGCGCGGTCTGTTTGGAGCATCGGCACATGCTCTCGCACGACGCGGCGGGCCTCCTCGACGCCCGGCGCTGTGGTGGCGCCGAGGAGATCGAGGCCCTGCGCGCCACAGAGCGCCTCGATCGCGAGCGCGTAGCGCGTGTTACGCACGACCGCCGCGAATTTGAGGGCCGCATGCACGCCCATGCTCACGTGGTCCTCCATGCCGGCTGACGTTGGCACCGACTCGACCGACGCGGGGAACGCGCGCAGCCGGTTCTCCGCGACCAGCGCGGCGCTGGTGTACTGCGCGACCATGAAGCCCGAGTTCGTACCCGCCGCGGGGCTGAGGAACGGTGGCAGCCCGCTGGTGTGCGCGTTCGTGAGGCGATCGACGCGCGCTTCGCTGATGTCGGCGAGCTCCGCGACCGCGATCGTCGCGAGGTCGAGCGCGATCGCCACCGGCTGGCCGTGGAAGTTGCCACCGCTCAAGACGCGCCGCTGCTCCGCGAAGACGAGTGGATTGTCGGTCACGGCGTTGATCTCGATCTCCAGGACGCGCCGTACGTAGTTGAGCGCGTCGCGCGACGCGCCATGCACCTGGGGCATGCAGCGGATGGAGTACGGATCCTGGACGCGCGTGTCGCCGACGCGATGCGAGGCCACGTTCGCGCTTCCCTCCATGAGGGAGCGCAGGTTGGCGGCCACGGTCTGCTGTCCCGGGTGCGGCCGCGCGGCGTTCAGGTCGGCGTTCCACGCGGCATCGGTCGCGCGCAGCGCTTCGGCCGACATGGCGCCCACGATGTCGGCCGTCGACGCGAGCACCTCGGCGTCATGGAGAGCCAGGCAACCGATCGCGGTCATGACCTGCGTGCCGTTGATGAGCGCGACGCCTTCCTTCGGGCCGAGCTCGAGTGGCTTGAGTCCGGCTCGCTTGAGCGCGTCCGCGCCAGACATGCGCGCACCCTCGACGAAGGCCTCACCCTCGCCCATGAGCACGAGTGCGGCGTGCGCGAGCGGTGCGAGATCACCCGACGCGCCCACGCTTCCATGCATCGGGATCACCGGATGCACGCCGCGGTCGAGCAGCTCGAGCAGCATCTCCGCCAGCTCGGGTCGCACGCCGGAGCGACCGGCCGCGAGCGTGTTCGCACGGAGGAGGAGCACGGCGCGGACGACATCGACTGGCAGCGGGTCACCTACGCCCGCCGCATGGCTCCGGATGAGATTGCTCTGCAGCGCGCGCAGCTCGCTGATCGGTATGCGGACCGTCGCGAGATCGCCGAAGCCGGTGTTCACGCCGTAGACGGGCGCCTCGCCTGCCGCGAGCTCGGCGACGAGCTTCGCGGACTCCGACATGCGTCGCTCGGCCGCGCGATCGAGCGCTGCCGGGGTGCGGCGACGGGCGACCGCGAGCACGTCGGCGATGCTGAGATCCCTTCCGGAGAGGCGCAGCGTTGGCAGC
>JANNUM010000409.1:0-5382 GCA_031395235.1 Chloroflexota bacterium | reverse complement strand
AGACGACGGACTTCACGCCCATCGCCAACCTCGCGCTGGACCCGTTCTTCCTGTGGGTCCACGCCGACAGCAGCATCAAGACGGCGCAGGACTTCATCAAGGAAGCCCAGGCACGGGAGATGACCGCATCCGGTACGCAGGCGAAGTCGGAGGACGAGGTCCTATTCCGACGCATCCAGGAGCTCGCCAAGACGAAGACGTTCAAGTATGTGCCGCAGACCGGAGGCGGCGCGGTGGCCGCGGCGCTCGCCGGCAAGCAGGGCGGCGTCGAGGTAACGGTGAACAATCCGAGCGAGGCGCGGGCCCTCTTCCAGCAGGGTAAGGTGCGCGCCGTCTGTGCCTTCCTGCCGGAGTCCCCGAAGGACGGCGTGTTCAAGGACCTGGCTACGTGCAAGTCACAGGGTCTCGCCATCGACGACTACTTCAACGTGCGTGCGGTCATGGCGGCGCCAGGACTGACCGCGGCCCAGCAGAAGTTCTGGACCGACACCTTCAAGAAGGTGTCGGAGCACGCCGACTGGAAGAAATTCGTGTCGGAGAACGCGCTGAACCCTGACTTCCGCGCCGGCGACGACTTCAAGAAGCTGGTCGAGCAATACCAGAAGATCCACGAGGAGATCGCGGCGAAGTTCGGCTGGATCCAATAGCGCATTGCGCCCCTATCAGGTCGCGACGGCGGCGGTCTTAATCCTGATCGCCGCCGTCGCCATGTTCGACACCCGCAGCGGAGCCCTGCCCGACCCTACAGGGACAGCACCGGGCGGCCTGAAGGGCGGCTGGTATCCGTTCTGGTCCGCGCTGTTCATCGCGCTGGCCGCCGCGGCCGTCATCTTCCAGACGCTGACGCGACCGCAGCCGACGGAGGGCGTGTTCCGCGACCGCGGCAGCGTACTGGCGGTCGTCCAGCTCGTCATACCGATGATCGTGGTCGTCTACTTGATGGGTGAGCGTCTCCTTGGCTTCTACATCGCGAGCGGGCTCTACATGGCATACTTCGCTCTCTTCACGACCCGCTACCGGTGGCACTGGGCGCTCGCCGCCGGCGTGATCACACCGGTCGCACTCTTCCTCATCTTCGAGGTCGGCTTCCGGGCGCTCTTCCCCAAGAGCTTCCTTTATCCCGGTCTTCCGTTCTAGGCGATGGAGGTCCTGGGCAATCTCGCCGGCGGATTCCAGACGGCCTTGCAGCCGATCAACATCGCATTCCTCTTCGCCGGGTGCCTTCTCGGTCTGATCATCGGGGTCCTCCCCGGGCTCGGCGGGACGAGTGGCGTGGCGATCCTGCTGCCGATCAGCGTCTACATCACGGCGGCCTCGGGGCCGACGACGGCGATCATCTTCCTCGCCGGCATCTACTGGGGCGCGCTTTTCGGTGGTGTCGTGACCTCGATCCTTTTCAACATCCCGGGCGAGCCGTGGTCCGTCGCGCTCCTCTTCGACGGCTATCCGCTCGCGAAGAAGCTCAAGAAACCTGGTCTGGCTCTGACAAGCTCCTTCCTCGCCTCGTTCGTCGGCGCGCTCATCGCCACGGTGTTGCTCACTTTCTTCGCCGCGGCGCTCGCGGACATCGCGATCACCTTCGGCCCGGCCGAGCTCTTCGCGATCTTCATCCTGTCCTTCACCACGCTCGTCGGACTCGGTTCGGAGTCGCCCATGAAGAGCATGATGATGATCGGCTTCGGTCTGCTTCTCGCCGCGGTCGGCTTCGACAGCATCACGGGTGAGCCGCGTCTCGCGTTCGGGCGGATCGAGATACTTTCCGGCATCCCGTTCGTGCCCGTGACCATCGGTTTGTTCGGGATCGGCGAGATCCTCGCTTCCGCGGAGGAGGCCGGCATCGGCTACGTCGAGAAGATCAGCTCGAAGCTAGGGCTCAAGGACCTGGTCGAGGGCCTGGGCGCGCTCCGCAAGCGGATCGTGATGGTCGTCGTGAACTCGATCCTCGGCTTCTGGTTCGGAGTGCTGCCAGGCCATGGTGCGACCGCGGGCTCATTTCTCGGTTATGGGATCGCGCGCCAGTACTCCAAGAACAAGGAGAATTTCGGCAAGGGCGAGATCTCCGGGATCATGGGGCCGCAGTGCGCGGCGGACGCCTCGGCAGTCGGGTCGCTCGTCCCGATGCTCGCTCTCGGTGTCCCGGGCTCGCCGACGTCGGCCGTTCTCATGGCCGGTCTGTTCATCTGGGGCCTGCAGCCGGGGCCGCTCTTGTTCATCGAGCACAAGGATTTCGTCTGGGGTTTCATCGCGAGCATCTACCTCGGACACCTCCTTACCTTCCTGATGTGCTTGCTCGCCGTGCCCTTGCTCGCTTCGATCATGCGCGTCCCCTACGGCGTTCTGACACCATTCATCCTCGTCATCTCGGTGATCGGCGCGTACTCCATCAACACCCAGATGAAAGACGTGTTCATCTGTCTGGTCTTTGGACTTATCGGCTACTGGCTGCGCAAGATGAAGTACCCGCTCGCGCCGCTGGTCGTCGCCATCGTGCTCGGCGACCAGACCGAGCGTGAGCTCAGGAAGGCCCTCATCGGCAGCGGCGGCGATCCGCTCGTCCTCGTCGGCTCACCGCTCGCCGCCGTCCTCATGGCGCTTGCGGTCGCGCTGCTCCTGCTCCCTCTGATCCGAACGCTCCGCGCGCGTCGCCGCGGCGGGCCGAACGACGAACCAGCCGCCTGATGCAGATCCTCACCGATGTCCTGGTGCTGCTCGCGGCCTTCGTCATCATCCTCGCGGGTGCCGAGCTATTCACCAACGGCATCGAGTGGCTGGGCGAGAGGCTGGGCCTTTCGGAGGGGATGGTCGGCAGCGTCCTCGCGGCGGTGGGGACCGCGCTGCCCGAGACCATGATCCCGATCATCGCCATCATCTTCGTGGGCACCGCCGCTTCGGAGGAGGTCGGGATCGGCGCCATCCTCGGCGCGCCGTTCATGCTCTCGACCGCGGCGATGTTCGTCAGCGGCGTCGCGGTGCTCGCGTACAGCCGGAGCGGGCGCCGGAAGGCGCACCTCACCATCAATCAGGTCGTCGTCGCCCGCGACCTCACGTTCTTCCTTGCCATGTACATCGTCGCCATCGGGCTCGGCCTACCGTTCTTCGAGAAGCCCTTCTGGCTCCGCGTCATCGCCGGCATCGCGCTCGTGAGCGCGTATGTGCTGTACGTGAAGCAGACGGCGAGCGATCCGCGGACCGAGAGCCATGAGGGCAAGAGCCCGCTGTACTTCCAGCGCAAGCTCGATACGCCGCGGACCCGCGCCATCCTGCTGCAGGTGTTCGTGGCGCTCGCGGCGATCATCTTCGGCGCCAACCTCTTCGTGGACCAGATCGGCAACTTCGCCACGCTCTTTGGCGTTCCCCCCCTGGTGCTTTCGCTCATCATCGCCCCGCTGGCCACGGAGCTGCCTGAGAAGTTCAACAGCGTGATCTGGATCCGTCAGCGCAAGGACACGCTCGCGATGGGGAACATCAGCGGCGCGATGGTGTTCCAGTCGTGCATCCCGGTCACCGTCGGCCTGTGGTTCACGCCGTGGGTGCTCAACGAGTTCGCGATCGCGTCCGCCGCGGTCGCCATCGGCGCGGGCATCCTGCTGCAGATCTTTCTGCGCACCGGCGGCGCCATCTCCGGTCGCGAGCTGACGTCCCTGGGCTTCTTCTACGCGGCGTTCATCGTGTACGTCGTGGCCTTCCCGCACACTGGCGTACCGGTGCCGGTGCATTAGGCGGCGCCGGGGAGGATCGGATGAAGACGGCCGACATCGGCAAGCGCACGAAGTACTCCGGGTACTCGAGCTTCCAGTATCTCGAGGGCGGCACCGACTACCGCGAATTCGCGCTCGCGAAGGAGCTCGACCGCGTTCCCTCCCGCAAGGTGGAGGTCAGCGCGGCGCAGGAGCAGCGCGTGCAGCGTCTGCTCGACGAGCATCTCGCGATCTCGCTCCACGACCACTGCTTCGTGGTCCCAGCGGATTTCGCCGACCTGGCCGAATACCGCCGCCAGGGTCGCGATGTCACCGGCTACGCCGGCATGGCCCAGTCGGGGCTCGACGCGGTGTTCGACTGCCTCATGGACGGCACGGCAACGATCACGTCTAAAGCGGGCTGGAAGTGGGACGACATCATCTACGACCTCGGCATGCGCCTCTCGGACATCGCGCACCAGGACTTCATCGCCCGCGGCGAGACGCTCGACGACATCCGCCGCGCGAAGGAGAACGGACAGATCGCGTTCATCGCGTCGCTCGAGGCCGCAACTGCGATCGAGAACGAGGTCGACCGCCTTGACATCTTGTATGGCCTCGGCATCCGGTCGTCCGGCATCGCCTACAGCGAGGCGAACACGCTTGGCAGCGGCCTGCGCGAAGCGAGGGACGGCGGTCTCACCGAGTTCGGACAACAGGCGGTGAGACGCATGAACAAGCTCGGGATCGCGATCGACATCTCCCACTCGGGAGACCAGACCTCCCTGGACACGATCGAGGCCAGCGAGAAGCCGATCTTCATCACCCACGCCGGCGCACGGTCGCTCTGGAACACCAAGCGGATGAAGCCCGATGACGTATTGAAGGCGATGGCCGCGAAGGGCGGCGTGATCGGGATCGAGGCCGCTCCGCACACGACGCTCACCAAGAAGCACCCGAAGCACTCGATCGAGAGCTTCATGGAGCACTTCGAGTACTGCGCCGATCTCATCGGCATCGACCACGTCGCGTTCGGGCCCGACACGCTCTTCGGCGACCACGTGGGACTCCACCATTATTTCGCCAAACAGCTCTCGATCAAGTCGGCGCACGGGGCGCAGGCATTCGAAGAGGTCAAGTTCGTCGACGGCATCGAGAACCCGGCCGAAGCGTTCCCGAACATCGTGCGCTGGCTGGTGAAGCACGACTACTCGGACGGGGACATCGCCAAGGCGATCGGCAGCAACGTGATGCGCGTGCTGGAGGAGGCGTGGTTCCGCTAGGAGGCTGCGGCTAGGCCTAGAATCGCCGCGTCGCGCGGTGGAGACCTCACGGGTCGCTCGCGACGGATTAGAGGGAGGTCGGACGGACCAATGAAGCGTCTTCTCGCGATCCTCGTTGCCACGGGCCTCACCGTCGCCGCGTGCGGCGCGCTCCCGGGCTCCGGAAGCGGTCTCAAGGTCGGGATGGTCACCGACATCGGTGCGCTCGAGGACAAATCGTTCAACGAGTACTCCTGGAAAGGCATCCAGGAGGGAGCCAAGGCCATCGGCGGCGCCGCACAGGTCATCGTCACCAAGGACATCGCCGACTACAAGCAGAACATCCAGCAGTTCGTCGACCAGAAGTACGACGTCATCGTGACGGTCGGGTTCCTCATCGGCAGCGACACGCTCAAGGCCGCGCAGGCCAACCCCACCATCCA
>JANNUM010000293.1:0-3667 GCA_031395235.1 Chloroflexota bacterium | reverse complement strand
CGCAGTCGTCGCATCCGGAGACGTGAGCGCGGACCAGAGCGAGCTCCTTCTCGTCGAGCTCGAGGTCGAGGAAGGCGTAAAGCCGCTCTACGCAGTCGTTGCAGTCCATCGCGCCCTCCCTAACTCTTCTGCGGCCGCACGGCGGCAATGCCGCGCTCGCGTGCGAGGTCGTAGAGCCGCTTCTGGAGGAACTTCCGACCCCGGTGCAGCCGCGACATCACGGTGCCGATCGGGATGCTCAGCATCTCGGCGATCTCCTTATAGGAGAAGCCCTCGACATCGAGGAGGACGGTCGTCCGGAACTTCTCCGGCAGCTCCTCGAGCGCGTCGGTCACTTCGGTATCGACCACGCTGTTGAGCAGCTCCGCCTCGGGATCAGGCGAGGATGAGGCGGCACGGTCGTGGGCCATGCGGCGGTACAGCGAGAACTCGTCGACGCCCTCGAGGTCGGTGACCTCGGGCTGCGCCGCTTTGCGGCGATAGGTGTTGATGAAGGTATTCGTGAGAATGCGGAAGAGCCAGGCCTTCATGTTCGTGCCGAGCGTGAACTGGTCGCGGAAGCGGAACGCTCTGATAAAGGTCTCCTGCACCAGGTCCTCCGCATCGGCCTCCGACCGCGTCATACGCAGCGCGGTGCGGTAGAGCGCGTCCAGGTGGCGGAGAGCCTCGGATTCGAACTCGTCGCCTGCCACCTGCCCACTGTATCGAACGCGCATGCGGTCCCGGTCCATTCCCGATACTCGCCGTATGGCGGAGGACATGTCGTAGTGCGCCGGCGACTTCGCGCGATCGCGCTTCGTCTGCGGAGGGTCTACGGCGCTGCGCCTGCGCCGCGCCGCCTGCCGCCGCTCGACGAACTCATCCTCACCGTGCTGTCGCAGCACACCAGCGATACGAACCGCGACCGGGCGTACGCCGACCTGCGCTCGCACTTCCCTTCCTGGGACGACGTGGCCGACGCGCCGCTGCCGGCGCTCGCGAAGGCGATCTACCGCGGCGGGCTCGGACCGACGAAGGCGGTGCGCATCCGCGGGATCCTCCGCGCGCTGCGTGAGTGCGGCATCGCCCTCGACGAGCAAGCACTCTCGCGCATGCGTTCGAAGGCGCTGTGGGATCTGCTCGTGTCGCTCCCGGGCGTCGGCCCGAAGACCGCCGCGTGCGTCCTGCTCTTTTCGCTCGGCCGCCCGTACTTCCCGGTCGACACGCACGTGCACCGCGTGACCCGACGGCTCGGGGTCGTCGACGAGCGCGCCGACGCGATCGTCGCGCAGGAGGTGCTGCAGGCGGCCGTGCCACCGACCGAGATGTACGCGCTACACATGCACCTCATCCGCCACGGCCGCGAGGTGTGCATCGCCCGCCGGCCGCACTGCTCGCAATGCGTGCTGTCGTCGCTCTGCCCGCGCATCGGGGTCATCGACGCGCGCTGATCGAACGATGCGGTCGAGCGGAGGTCAGGCATCCGCTCAAGTGTTGCGGGTGTCAGAAGCGGCCGCTCACACTCTTGATCTCGGCGATCGCTCGTCGGCGCCTTTCCAGCGGGACGCTGTGGCGGCGAGCGTCGACTATCGCATGCCGCAAGCTGACGCGTTGCTGCGGCTACGATTCAAGCGATGACAGCGCGATCGGTCGCCCTCATTAGCGCCGGTGACATGGGTAAGGTGCCGACGAATTGAACGAGTTCTTCGCGAAGCTCAAGCGTCTCCTCGAGCCGCGCCCGCGACCACCCGCAGAGAACGTCGGAGAACCGATCGCGGACCGGCCACCACCTCCAGTGGCGGAACCGCCTCCAGTTGAAGCGGCGCCATCCCGAGAGCCAGTCTCTTTCGATGTCGACGAGTTAGCAGAGGTCAGAGCGGCCCTTGAGGCCGTAGCGGAAGTTCCAACGCCAGCTCCTGCTCCAATCCCCACACCAACCCTTGCTCCACCGCCGAAGCTAGAGGCAGTCGACATCCCCGGCCCGGCATCCGAGCGCATCGGTGATGCACTCGTCCTCACGCTGGCGACACCGGCTGCGACGTTCACCGTCGCGAAGTCGAGCGCTACCCTCGGACGTGGCCAGGAGAACACGATCCGCCTGGACGATCTCTCGGTCTCGCGCCGACACGCGCGCATCGCGTACAAGCAGGGCGACTACTGGCTCAGCGACCTCGGGAGCATGGGCGGTACGTGGGTCGACGGAACCAGGCTCAATGCCCCGCGGCGCATCGCTGCCGGTGAGGTCATTGACATCGGACTATGCCGGCTGACGGCCAGCTTCTCGGTCGGAGCGGCGGGGGCCGAGACGAAGAAGAGTGCGAGTAAACGCTCAGAGATGGCTGGACAGGCTCGGCGGCGGCAGTAGTCGTCACTCCCGCAGCTGCGGTCGGGGCCAGAGGCCTCATACGGCTGCTGGCGACGCTGATGACCCGATGACAGGTAGGGGCGCCCAGCCGGAGCGCGTGGCGCAAGAACTACGGCGATTCTTTGCCTAGTTCGGCGGCCAGAACAGAGGCTGGGTAACCCGCGGACTCCCTGATTCGTCCCGGACTCGCTCAGAGCGGCGTGACTTGCTCCGCGTTCTCCTTGTTGCGCTGGGGGTCCATGGCCTTCTCGTAGCTCACTCGCTGGCCTTCGGTCATTGACTCGAAGGAGCCGGTCACCTTCGAGCGATGAAAGAAGATCTCGCTTCCATCCGCCTGGGTGATGAACCCGAATCCTCGATCGCTGACGAGCCTCTTGATCGTGCCTTCTGCCATTTCCTACTCCACAGGCCTACTACGCGCTTGGCCTTGTCCTGCGTGCGATCTGCAGCGCCCCGATGCTACAAGTCGGTCGACGGGCGCAGAGAAGCAGGCTAGGCGCTGGGCTTAGTGTGCATCGAACCGAAGAGTGGCAGTTTGGCCAGGTGCGAGAGTCATCAGGGAAACCGCCCCGACGTATGTGTGGGCTTGCCTCTGCATATCCACGCACGCCGTGCGCGCGCTGTATCGCGGCGCCGCGCACGAGGGAGCGCTGCAGGCGGTCGACCGGACACGCTTCGTGCTGGCGATCGTGACCTCGGTGCTGCCCGGCCGCAGCGTCCTGCTCGAGCTCGAGGAGGAGCGCTTCGAGATCCGGGACCGGCGTTGGTCGCGCAGCCTCACGGCGCACTCCGCGGTGTCGGCGCATCTCGTGCCGACCGGGCGTCCAGGCCCGTGGCTGCCCGGACCGGGCTGGCTCGAGTGGCCGATCCGCATCGGCCCACACGTGCGGGAAGACCTGCGGAAGTTCCAGGTGGACCCGCTCGGCCTCGAGCGGCTGCTCCAGTCACGAGCGAGCGTGGAGGAGCGCCGACCCGTGCCACCGCAGGACGCGACCCTGGAAGAGGCGGTGGCGCGAATGAGCAACGCTGCCCGCGCGGCAGGGCTGCCACGGCTGATCATGGCCGCAACAGACTGGGAGGCGCTCGTTGTCAAACACATGGACGGTCCCGATGTCACCGCGTTCACGCAGGAGGTCGTCGACCGCGTGGGGGCCGCCGACAGCGTCGAGGACCTCGACCGCTGGCTGCAGCTGGCGATGAACATCTGGAACACCGCGCCCCAGCCGGACCGTGGTGGCAAAAGTGCGTACGAGCTGTCGCGGCGCGGAACAAGATGAAGCTTCGATCGTGACTGGGTAGCGGCCGTTCCCGCGCGGGATCCCG